>NZ_JBPQTX010000046.1:0-31206 GCF_051386555.1 Streptomyces sp. URMC 126 | reverse complement strand
GGAACAGGGAGGGGTGGAGGGGAGGATGTGCCGTGCGGGTTCAGGCGGGGGCGCCGAGCGGCGTCTCGGTCAGGGCGCGGATGTGGACTGGCAGCTCGCGCCAGATGTCCGGGGTGTAGAAGTGCCCCCCGGGCAGTACGTCGTGGCGGTAGGGACCGGTCGCGACCCGGCGCCACTGGTTTCCGGCGTCCTGCTCGATGACGGCGTCGTCGGTCGCCGAGAGCATCTGCACGGGGACGCTCACGGTGGTCCCCGGCGTGTGGCGGAAGGTGTCGCGGACCTGGATGTCCGCCCGCATGAGCTCCACCGCCATCTCCTGGAGGTCGGGGTCCTCCAGGACGTGCGCGGGCATCAGGCCGTTGGACCGCATCCAGTCCAGCAGTGACGCGTCGCTGTCCTGCCGGGCGGGGAACATGTCGCGGGGCGTCAGACCGCGGTCGGGCGCGTTGCACGAGGAGACGACCAGCGTCTCGGGCAGCGGCCCGCCGCCGCGCTCGATGCGGGCCGCGACGTCGAAGGCCATCCAGCCGCCCATGCTGTGGCCGAACAGGACGTACGGACCGTCGACGGCGGAGAGCACGGCGGCGGTGGTGTCGGCCGCGAGCTCGTCCCAGTCCGTCGCGCACGGCTCCGCGAACCGCCCTTCGCGGCCCGGGTAGCAGATGGCCGACAGAGCCACGTCCGCCGGGAGGCACGCGCTCCACGCGTGGTAGGGCCCGGTGCCGCCGCCGCAGAAGCCCAGGCAGACGAGCGTGCGCGAGGTGTGCTCGTCCCGTTCCTTGACCCGGATGACGGTGGTGTCCTGTTTTTCGGGTGTTCGTCCAGCCATGGCGGTCTTCTTCCTCGTCTTCTTGTGCTTCTTGTACTTCTCGAACGGATGCCGGGCGGGCCCTCGCCCGTCCCGGCGGCGGGGCCGTGACCGGCGGGCCCGTGCCCCGCGTGGTGTGCGTCGCCGCGGTCAGGCGCCGGCGCGCAGCGTGTCGACGTGCCGGGCCAGGTCCCGGAGCCGGGGGTGCCGGTAGACCTCGCGGGTCGACATGGCCACCCCGAACTGCTTCTTGAGCCGGGCCACGACGCGCAGCGCGATCAGTGAGTGGCCGCCCATGGCGAAGAAGTCGTCGTCGGCCCGGACGCGCTCACGGCCGAGCACCTCGGACCACACGGCGGCGATCAGTGTCTCGGCCTCGCCTTCGAGGGCGTCGTCCGGGGCGTTGTGCGCCGCCGGTTCCGCGCTCTCCTCGGGAGCGGGTAGGGCGGCGACGTCGATCTTGCCGTTCACCGTCAGCGGCAGGGCGTCGAGGGCGGTGTAGACGGTGGGCAGCATGAACTGCGGCAGTACGCTGGCCAGCCGCCCGCGCAGCGCCTCGGCGGTCGGAATCCCGTCCGCCGAGTCGGCCGCCGCCACGTAGTACGCGACGAGTTGCTCGCCGGTGACCGGGCTGCGGTGCAGCGTGACCGCGGCGGCGGCGACGCCCGGCTGACCGGCCAGCGCCGCCTCGATCTCGCCCAGCTCGACGCGGTAACCCCGGATCTTGACCTGCCGGTCGATGCGGCCCAGGTACTCCAGGGCCCCGTCGGCACGCGTGCGCACCTTGTCCCCGGTGCGGTACATGCGGGTGCCGTCGGCGGCGAAGGGGTCGGCGACGAACCGCGTCGCGGTCTGCGCGGGCCGGTTCACGTACCCCAGGGCCACCTGGGGCCCCGCCAGGTACAGCTCGCCCTGCTCGCCTGCGGCCACCGGCCGCAGACCGGCGTCCAGGACGTACGCCCGTACACCCGTCAGCGCGGGACCGATGTGCGGGGTGCCGCCCTCGATCCAGGCCGCGGTGGCGTCCACGGTGCACTCGGTCGGCCCGTACAGGTTCAGCGCTTCGAGCCGCCCGGTGGTGCGTGCCTCCGCGAGCTCCCGCCAGGTCCGCTCGGGGACCGGCTCGCCGCCCATGAACAGCCGCAGTGTCTCCGCCCGGCCTTCGGCCGCGCGCTTGAGCAGGTCGGCGCGGAGCAGGGGCCAGTGCGAGGGGGTCAGGTCGAGATCCCGTACGCCGTAGGCGTCCAGGGCCGCGACCAGCCGCGCCGGGTCGGTGCGCTCGTCCTCGTCGAGCACGACCAGCGTGTCGCCCCGGCACACCCGCGCCCACTGCTGGACCGAGGCGTCGAAGGAGACGCTGGCGTTCCAGGCGACGACACGGGGCCGCGCGGCGTACATGCCCGCTTCCTCCAGCCCGGCCACCAGGGCGGCCACACCGCCGCGCGTGGTCTCGACGCCCTTGGGAGTGCCCGTCGAACCGGAGGTGTAGATGACATAGGCCGGGGTGTGGGCGGTGACCGGCACGGGAGGCGCCGGGTGCCGGTCTGCGGCGGCCGCCGCCCGGCCGGCCTCGACGGTGCGCACGTCGTCCGGCCATCCGCTGCCGTCGGCGGTCACCAGGACCCGGACTCCGGCGTCGCGCACCATGCCGTGCCGCCGCTCCCGCGGGTACTCGGGGTCGATCGGGACGTACGCCGCGCCCGCCCGCCAGACGGCGAGCAACGCGACGACGAGGCCCGCGCCGCGGGGCAGGCTGACGCCGACCCGGTCGCCGGGGGCGACACCCAGCCCGGTCAGCACGGCCGCCGTCGCGGCGGTGCGCCGGTCGAGTTCGGCGAAGGTCAGGTGGTTGCCGTGGTCGTGGACGGCGATCCCGGACGGATCGTTCGCCGCGGCCTGCCGGAAGCGCGTCAGCAGGTCGACGGGCATGGGCCGGCCGTGCGCGGCGGCCGGGGAGACGGCCGGCTCCGGGCTGTGGGGGCCCTCGAGAACGCCGGTCACGCGGCCTGCTCCTCTCGTGCGGCGGGGGCCACGGTGGGCCGGCAGGCGTCGAGTGCGACCGGGTCGCCCATGGCGACGACGATGCGCCGGTCGCCTCGATAGGGGTCACGGCCGTGGGTGGCCAGGATGTTGTCGACAAGCAGGACGTCCCCGGGCTGCCAAGCCCGGCGCAGCGTCGCGGCCTCGTAGGCGGCGTTGATCGTCTCGATGTCCTCGCGGCTCAGAGGGTTCCCGTCGCCGAGGGCGGTCTCGAACGGCAGGCCGCCCGGGCCGAACTCGTCGAGCAGCGCCTCTCTGAGTTCCTCGTCGAGCGACCACGAGTTCCAGAAGGCCATGTGGTTGAACCAGACCTCCTCGCCCGTCCCGGGGTGCCGGATGATGCCCGGTCGCAGTTGCCGGGTGCGCAGGGCGCCGGAGGCGTCCCACGCGCAGGAGATGAGGTTGTCCGCGCAGTACTTCTCGACGTCCTCGCGGTTCTGGGTGTTGAACGCCGTGCGCCAGTCGAGCGAGATGTGTTCCGAGTAGGTGCGGGACAGTACCCAGCCCGCGGCACGCATCCGCGCGACCAGGTCGGCGGGAAGGCGGCGCAGCACCTCGCGGCAGTCGGCGACCGGCGTGGCCCCGCCCTCCTCGGGAGCCGTCAGGCAGGCGAACAGCAGCAGACCGGGGAAGGTGAGGGTGTAGCTGTTCTCGTTGTGCATGCGGATCGGCTGGTTCGGCGGCAGGTCGGTCGAGGAGTAGACGTCGTTGCCGTAGCTGCTGCGGGGGGTGGCCTTCTCGCGGTAGGGCGTGCGCTGCGGGACGAGGACGTCCCGAACCCGCGCGAAGTCGTCGACGTTGTGTACGGGCAGGCCGCGGAGGTAGAGCGCGCCGTGCCGGTGCAGTGCCGCGCGCAGCTCGGGGCGGACCGAGGCGAGCCAGGCGCACGCCTCGGCGGCGTCCGCGAAGTGCGGAACTTGGGCCGTCGCCGGTTTTCCGGTCTCGATGGTCCAGGAGAGGGAGTCACTCATCGTATTGCGCGTCCTGTCGTGTTGTCGCTGATGTTGCTGACGGATTTCCTCGAATGCCACCGGGTCCGGAGCGTCATCCCCATCCGGTGTCACCTCCGCCGTTCGGGTCGCGGTGCACGGCTGTCGGGATTCGGCGTGGGAACATGGGGGGTTTCCTCGTGCTTCCGGAACGGGCAGTGTGTTCTTTTTCCGGCCGGCGCCGTCGATTCGGTCGCCGGGCCAGGCACCGGATACGGCCACCGGATTGCGGAGACCGGATGCGATCACCGGCCGGCGGGATTCACGCTGTCATCGAAAGGCGAACCCCCCAAGGCCGTTCGGGGCTGATGTTCACGCCTGTCGCATAAATGAGAGGGGGACAAATCGTGACAATCAATGCCGCGGGGAGCGCCCGGCCCGGTCCGTCGCCTCCCCCTGCGTCGGCAGGTCACGGCGGGTACGGACGGGCGAACAGAGCAGGATCAGCGCGGTCAGCGGGATGCCCGCGGTCATGAGCCACAACGTCGGGCGCACCCCGAGCCAGGTACCCAGCCCGCCGGCGAGCAGAGCGCCCAGCGGAAGGGTTCCGTAGTTGAGGAACGACGAGCACGCGGAGACCCTGCCGAGCACCCCGGCCGGGCAGTAGGCCTGGAGGAAGCCCGCTTTGATGACGTTGCCCGCCACGACGCCGACCGAGGCGCACGCGTAGCCCACGACGAAGAAGGCCAGCCCGGCGCCCCGGGTGGTGAGCGCCATGAGGGGAGCGAGCGCCGGCACGCCGAGCTCGAACCACAGCAGCGCCCGTGCGGTCCCGAACCGGGCCACACCCCGGCGCACCACGAGCGCCCCCAGGACACCGCCCGCCCCGCCGATCGCCATCAGTGCCCCCACCCCGGTGCCGCTCAGGCCCACGTCGCGCACCAGGAAAACCACGAGCAGCGTCTGGCATCCGCCCAGGAACAGGTTCGAAGCGGCGCCGAACAACGTGAGGCCGCGCAGGTAGCGGTCGCGCGCCACCAGCCGCACGCCCTCGCCGACTTCTTTGAAGAGGGCGCCCCGCGCCCGCACGGCGATGGGTGCCGGCGGCTCGCGGCGCCGGATCCGGGCCACGCACACGAACGACACGAGAAAGGTCGCCGCGTTGGTGAGCATGCCGTCCACCGCGCCGAAGATCTGGGCGATCAGGCCGCCGGCGCCGGTTCCGGCGAGCTGCGCGGCCGAGGCGCTGCCGTGCAGCTTCGCGTTGCCCTCGGCCTGGTCCGCCGCGCCGACGACGCTGGGGAGGTAAGCGGTGTACGCGGTCTGGAAGAAGACCGCCGCGGTGCCGGCCAGTAGGGCGGCCAGCAGCAGCCCGTGCACGTCGAGCACACCGGACCGGTGGGCCAGCGGCACGGCCACGAACAGCGCGCAGGAGACGGCGTCGCCGGCCATCATGACCGTCCTGCGCCGCATCCGGTCCACCCAGACCCCGGCCGGCAGGCCGATGACAAGCCAGGGCACCCAGGTCGCGGCGTTGAGCAGGCTCACCTCGAAGGTGTCGGCGTGCAGGGCGGAGACGGCGACCAGGGGCAGCAGCACGCCTGTGACCGCGGCGCCGAATTTCCCCGAGGTCTCGGCGTACCACAATTGCCGGAAGTCCCGATTCCGATTCAGTAGCCCGCCGCTCCCGGGCCGGGCCGCCACGCGCCTCCCGGCGGCCTTCCCGTCACCATCCGCAGCCCCTTCTCCGCGGTTCTCCCGCTCCTTCACCGCCATGGGAACAATTCCGTCTGCTCGCCGTTGACCGGTTGTTGATCAGCCACCTCTAGGCTGATCCCGATCGGCGGAAAGATCGGATGATGCAGGGGGGCCATGAATACCTCACACTCGCTTGGTGAAATGGAGCTGAGCCGGGAAGCGCTGGATGTTTTTGCATTCGCGGCGGACCGGACCGTACTCGGCATCGCGGATCTCGCGGACATTGGCCTCGGCGCCGATGATGCGGAGCGGGCGGTCAAGGAACTCGTGGACCTGCGGCTGCTGTGCCGCGCCGAGGGGGCGCCGGACCGCCTCACCGTCGTGCCCCCGACCGTCGCCGCCAACCGGCTGCTGCGTCCGATGGAGCGCCGGATCCAGCACCAGCACGAGGAAATCGAGCGGTTCCGGTGGATGTTCGACGCGCTGCTCCCCACCTACGAGTCGAGCCGCGCGCGCAACTCCGCGACCGCTCCCGTCGAGCTGATCGCCGACCTGCGCCTGGTCCAGGAGATCATCGAGGAGCTGACGTTCACCTGCCGCGAGGAGGTCCTCACCGCGCAGCCCGGCGGGGCGCGCTGCCCCGAGGCGCTGCGGACGGCGCAGGATCGGGACCGCCGGATGCTCGCGCGCGGCGTCGCCATGCGCACCCTGTACCAGCACCCCGCCCGGTACCACCAGCCGACGATCGATCACGTGCAGCACGTGACGAGCCTTGGGGCAGAGGTGCGCACCCAGTCCGAGGGCTTCTGCCGCATGCTGATCTTCGATAAGCACAGGGCGCTGCTGGGCGTACCGGACGACCCGCGAGCGGCCCTGCTCGTGCGCGAGCCGCATCTCATCCACAACATGCGGGTCTTTTTCGACTGTGCCTGGCGCGGCGCCTCGCCTTTCCCGCTCGCCTTCGACACCGCTTCGGCCGTCCGCATCTCGGGCGAGATCCAGGAAGCGATCGTCGCCATGCTGGCCGAGGGCCTGGAGGACAAGTCCATCGCGCGGCGGCTGGGTTTGTCGGTGCGCAGCTGCCAGCGCCATGTCGCGGAGGTCATGAAGGCGCTCGGTGCCAAGAGCCGCTTCCAGGCCGGATTCCTCATCGGACGGTTGCGCGGCGACACCGCGGACGAAGTTCCGCCCGGGGCCGAGTGCCGCGTACTCGCGAGCGCGGGCCCGCCGGACGCCCGGCGCCGGGGATGACGGCGCGGGGCCGTCCGCCCCGGGGGCCGGTCCTCAGCCGGACCGGCGGGCAGGAACGGGCACGGGTGATCCGGGGTCGGCCACGGCCAGGTCCACGATGAGGCGGCCGAGGTCCCCGGCATGGCGGTCGGCCTGCTCGGGCGCGTAGTTGGCCGGATTGGCCTCCACGCACACGGTCGTCCCCTCGCCCGGCGACCCCACGTCGAAGAACAGGCTGAGGTCCGGGACCGGGCCGGTGCTCAGCGTGCGCACCGCGCCCCTGGCCGTTCCGAAGATCAGGTCGCGGTCGAAGTTCACGACGTTGACCAGAGGTCCGACCCCGACCGGAACCGCCGGACCGGCGGCGGACAGGACGCGCCGGAACTCCTCGTAACGGTAACGGTGATGGCGCATCGCCTGCCTGACCCGGCCGTCCACCAGCAGGAAGGCGTCCCGTACCGAGGCGTCCGGCTCCACGGCCACCCGCACGGGCAGGATGTTCGCGAGCGGCGCGACCACGCCGCGCAGCACGCGGGTGGGCCGGCCGGCCACGGAACAGCCGAAGGTCACCTCATCCGCTCCGGTGACCTGCCGCAGGTAGAGGGCGGTGGCAGCGATCAGGAAGTGCGCCGGGGGAATCCCCAGCCGCTCGCTTTGCCGCCCGGCCGCCTCGACCGCGGACGCCGGCAGGTGGTGGCGGGCGTGCAGGGCCGCGGAGGCGGGCGGCGCCTCCTCGTGGAGCCGTCCCGTGGCCGGCCAGGCCGCCGCCTCCTTCGCCCAGAACTCCCGGTCCGAACAGTACGTGCGGCCGGCCGCGTACGCCCGGTCGTGCTCGACCGCGGCCGTGATGGGCTCGAAGGGAGGCGGCTCGGCTGCGCTCCCGCTCAGCAGCGCGTTGTAGAGGACGGCCGTCCTGCGGGCGATGGCGGCCTGGCCGTATCCGTCCGCCACGATGTGGTGGACACGGCGGTACCACAGATGACGGTCGGCCGACACTTTGATCAGGGCGGCACCGAGCAGCGGACCGGTGGTGAGGTCGACCGGCCGGGCGAGGTCGGCGCGCATCCAGGCCACGGCCCGCCCGTCCGGTTCCGGGCTCCCGGTCATGTCGAGGACCTCGAACTCCCACTCGGCGGGCCGCAGCTCCTGCACCGGTGTCCCGTCCGGGTCCGTCACGAACCGTGCGCCCAGCGACCCGGCCTCGTCCACGGCGATGCGCGCCGCCCGCTCCAGCAGCGCCGCGTCGAGAGCGCCGGTGATCTCGTAGTAGTCGCCCACGTTGTAGGGCGTGCCGGCCGGTTCCAGGATCTGGGAAATCCAGATCTCCAACTGGCCGGCTGTCAAGGGGACTCGCACGTTTCCGCTCCAGACGCCTCGGGACCGTCGTCCCTTCACCCTGACACCCGCCCCGACCTGTGCACAGGCCCCACCCGGGGTGGTGTTCCCGCCTGTCGTGCATCCGAGGGGGCACGACAGGCGGGAGCAGCCGGGGTGCCCCTGTGCCGGTGATGTGTCATCGCGGAACCCCAGCGGCTCGTCCGGCACGGGCCCGGTGTGCCGGTCCGTGTCCTCGGGGGCCGGCCGTGGCGGTCGTCCTGGGCACCGGCTCGCGCGTGATCCGGGGCCCTTCGATCTCGCGCCGCACCCCAACGTGATCTGCGTCGCGAATCGGCCACCGGCCGTTTCGCGGGCCCGCCCGGTGTGAAGGCGAGCCGCGAAAACGGGCTGTCCTGGAAACGCCTACAGGGCCCGCGCTCCGCAGGAAAGGAAACCGAGCCTTGCCAAAAGGCAGCAGCGTCGAAGTCCGGCGTGACGGCAGTGATCCGAGGGCGGCCGAGGGCCGGTATCCGGCGCTCTCCCGGGCGGCCGAACACCGCCGCCCGCCCCGCCCGCGCCAGACGGACGTCACCGTTACGGACGAGCGGCTGGTCAGACGCGCGGTGAAGGCGGCGGCGCTCGGCAACGCCATGGAGTGGTTCGACTTCGGGGTCTACAGCTACCTCGCCGTCACCATCGGGGACGTGTTCTTCCCTTCCGGGGACGGTGCCGTGCGGCTGATGTCGTCCCTGGCGACCTTCGCCGTCGCCTTCCTCGTCCGGCCGCTCGGCGGCCTCTTCTTCGGGCCGCTCGGCGACCGCGTCGGCCGCAAGCGGGTGCTGGCGCTGACGATGGTGCTGATGGCCGCCGGCACCTTCGCCATCGGCCTGATCCCCTCCTACGCCGCCATCGGCTTCTGGGCGCCGGTCCTGCTGATCGTGTTCCGGATGCTCCAGGGCTTCTCCACCGGCGGCGAGTACGGCGGGGCGTCCACCTTCATCGCCGAGTACGCGCCCGACAAGCGCCGCGGCTACTACGGCAGTTTCCTCGAATTCGGCACCCTCGCCGGCTACGTCGGCGCCGCCGGCCTCGTCACCGTCATGAGCACGTGGCTCGGCGGCGACGGGATGCGCGAGTGGGGGTGGCGGGTGCCCTTCCTCGTCGCCGGGCCGCTCGGGCTCGTCGGCCTGTACCTGCGGATGAGGCTGGAGGACACCCCGGCCTTCCGGAAGCTGGCCGAGGGGTCCGGGGGCCGGACGGCCTCCCGGGAGCCGGCGGGCCTGCGGGAGATCTTCCGTACGCAGTGGCGCCGGCTGCTCCTCTGCGTCGTCCTGGCCGGCGCCTACGGCATCACCGACTACATGCTCCTCTCCTACCTGCCCACCTACCTCACCGACCGGCTGGGGTACGACGACGCGCACGGCATCGTCGTCCTGATCGTCACCATGCTGCTGCTGATGTGCGTCGTCACCGGCGTGGGGCGGCTCAACGACCGGGTGGGCCGCAAACCGCTGCTCATGGCGGGGATGGGCGGGTTCGTCGTCCTGTCGGTGCCCGCCTTCCTGCTGATCGGGCAGGGCGGCGTCGCCGCCGTCCTCGGCGGCACGCTCCTGCTGGGCCTTCCCCTCGTCTGCCTGCTCGGCACGATGTCGGCCGCGCTCCCCGCCCTGTTCCCCACGCGCGTGCGGTACGGCTCCCTGTCCATCGGTTACAACGTGTCCACCTCGCTCTTCGGCGGCACCACCCCGCTGATCACCACCGGCCTGATCCACGCCACCGGCAGCGACCTGGCCCCCGCCTGGTACGCCGCGGGCGCGGCGCTCGTCGGCGTGGCCGCGGTGGCCTGCATGCGGGAGACGGCCGGGCAGCCGCTGGAGGGCTCGCCGCCGTCGGTGGCGACGCGGGAGGAGGCGGCGGAGCTCACGGGCGCCGGGGCCGCCGGCGTATGAGCTTGATCCGTTTTCGCTCCGGCGGCTGGCAGGCGCCGCCGAGGACGGCGCAGGATGGGGCCATGACGTCAAGCACCACATCCCCCGCCGGACAGCAGGACCCGGTCGCCGCGTCGGTCGCCGTCTACAGCGACCACGCCGACGCGTACGCGGCCGTGCACGCCCCGAAGATGGCCGATCGCGTCGAGCGGTTCGCGGGTTCGCTGCCCGCGCCCTCGCTGATCCTCGACGCGGGCTGCGGTCCGGGCCGCGACCTCGCGAGGTTCCGGGAGTACGGGCACGTGGCGCGCGGTGTCGACCTCAACCCGGTGTTCGTGGCGATGGCCGGTGCCCACGCGCCCACCTCCCAGTGCGACCTGCGCGAGGTCGGATCGCGGTTCCCGGCCGGGACGTTCGACGGCATCTGGTCCGCCGCGTCGCTCGTCCACCTCGCCACGGATGACGTGGTGGACGTGCTGCGGCAGTTCGCCGCCCTGCTGCGGCCCGGGGGCCGGCTGTACGTGGCCCTGAAGGCCACGGGGAAGACGGGCTGGCTCGACGAACCGGACGGCCGCCGCTGGTACACGGTCTGGGACCCGGACGAGTTCGCCGCCACGGTGGCCGGCGCGGGCTTCACGGTCGACGGCGTGGACCGGGGCCCGTACGTCGAGGTCTGGGCGAGCCGCACCGGCTGACCCCCGGGCCGGGCCGCCCCGCCGTCCGCGCCCCGAGGCGCTCCGGTGCGCCCCCGGGGTGCGGAGGCCCCCTCAGATCGAGTGAAGGACGGCCATCCCCTGTGCGTACGCACGTAGTGTGAGCGCAGACTTGCCGAGTGTCGGATGTGTGGCACCCAGCGCCCCCTGCGCATACGGGTGTTGGCCTCGTGGATCGGAGACGGCCATAAGCGCTCGAACGCTCCCACTGCTCCGAAAGACCTCGAACTCTCGGCCCCGGCGTGGATGGCGCGGTGTGATCACGGCAGTGGCCGTGGTGACGGCGGGGGTCTGGCAGACCCTGGCCGCTCCGGCCGCGCAGGCTCGGGAAGGGGTCCCGGGACCGGTGCTCCGGTCGTGGACGGCGGCGGTGGCCTATGCACTGCTCCACCCCGACGCGGACACACCCGGTGGCAACGACTTCCACTGCGCGCCGAGCCGCGAGCACCCTCGGCCGGTGGTACTGGTCCACGGCATGTTCGAGAACCGCTATGACAACTGGACGTGGATGGCTCCCCAGATCGCGGCGGCCGGCTACTGCGTGTACGCCCCCAACTACGGCCACGAGAGCCGCAGCGCGGCGGGGCGGGTCCCGGGGGTCAACGGCACCGAAGACATCCGCGTCTCGTCGCGAGAGCTCGCCGTGTTCGTCGACCGGGTGCGCGCCGTCACGGGCGCGAACCAGGTCGACATCGTCGGCCATTCCCTGGGCGGGGTGGTGCCGCGTCAGTACCTGAAGTTCGACGGGGGGCGAGGCAAGGTCCATACCCTGGTCAGCCTGGGCGCCACCAACCACGGCACCGACACCGTCAGGCTCGCGGCGCTGGGGGAACCGTTCGGACTGGGCGATGTCACCGCTCCACTGCTGGGCCCGAGCTTCGCCCAGCAGGCGACCGGGTCGTCGTTCCTCCGGGAGCTCAACGCGGGCGGTGACACGGTGAGCGGCGTCCACTACACCTCGATCGCGACACGCCACGACCTGCTGTCGACGCCGTACCGGACCGCTTTCCTCACGGCGGGACCGGGTGCGACCGTCGAGAACATCACTCTCCAGGACGGATGCGAGGCCGACCTGAGTTCGCACACGTCCATGGTCACCAGTAACCGGTCGGTGGACCTGGTGCTCAACGCCCTGGATCCGGCTCACCCCAGACCGGTGCGTTGTGAACCCCACGCGCCCGAGGCGTGACGTGACCTCGGCCCCGCGGCGCGTCGGCGGGCGCGGGCCGCCGGTCGGCGACGTCCGGCCCCGTCTCGCCGGCGGCCCGGACCGTATCGGGGCACGCGGAAACGTCACCGCGCACTGATCGGGTCGTGGTCTGCCGGGCCCAAGCCGCCCGCGCGCACCAGGTACGCCCGGTCGATGTCCTGGGGGTCGGGCAGGTCACCGACGGCGGCCAGCAGGTTGGTCCGGTCGTAGGTGCGGCGCAGGGAGCCGAGCGCGAGCAAGAAGGCCGCCTGTCCGGCGATCCGCTTCTCCAGCGGGGTCGGGTCCGGGAGGTGCGGCACCGGCCTGAACGCGAAGCCCGGATGGCGGGCCTGGATCGCGTCCACGACGGCCTCGGTCGGTGTGTTCCGCGGGTGGGTGACGTGCACGGTGCGCAGGGCCGCTTCCCGGGCGGCATGGGCCGCCACCGTACGCGCCATCGCCCGGGCGGCATAGTCGGCCTGGACGATGTTGAGGGTGCCGTGGGGGCCGACCGCGATGCGGATGCGCACTTTTCCCCCGGAGCTCCCCGGCCCGTTGAGGAGTCGGTCCGGGCCGTTGTCGCGTGCCGCCCGGTTCCCCAGGCCGGAGTCGAGGACGCGGAGCAGCATGGTCAACGGCTGGACGGGGAGCCCCTGGGGGGCCGGGCGGTCGGTGACCAGGAGGCCGGGGCGGAGGACGGTCACCGGCCGCCCGGTACGGGCCGCCCAGGCGCGGACCAGACGTTCGGCGGTGTACTTGCTCTCCTCGTAGGCGGTGTGAAAGCCGTGGTCCTCACGGAGATCGTCTTCGAGGACGCGGCCGACGGGCCGCCGCCCGGCGACGTAGGCGGTGCCGACGTGGGCGAGGTGGGCGCCGGGGGCCCGGTCGAGGAGTTCCAGGACGTGGCGGGTCCCGATGACGTTGGTCAGGTGGAACGCGGCGGGTTCGCCTTCCTGCGCGATGAGCGCCGCGTTGTGCCATACCCGGGTGAGTCCGTCGGTGACGCGCGCCTGTTCCTCCGCGGTGAGCCCGAGCCGGGGCAGGGTGACGTCCCCGCTGAGGCAGCGCAGCCTGTCGAGCGCTCCGGCCGGGAGCGGCGGGTCGTCCAGCCAGTTCACGGCGGCCAGGAGCCGGGCCCGGAGTTCGTGGGCGGAGCCGCGGCCGACGACGGTGATCGGCGTATCCCCGTCGTCCGCCAAGAGTTCGCGTACGAGGCGGCACCCGAGGAACCCGGTGGCCCCGGTGAACAGGATGGACAAGGCGTCTCCTCCACTGAACGGGCCGTCCCGGCTTGGACGTTGAGGCGGTCTGTCCGGATAGTGCGCTCTGCGGACACCATTGTGCACTGTTCGCATCCGTCCGCATACTGTCCGTTGTGTCCGTCGCGTTCGGCCGACCCGGGAGGACCCCTTGACGAACCCCTGCTCCGGCGGCCCTCGACGCGACGCCCTGGCCATCGTCGGGCTGGCGTGCCGTCTGCCCGGCGGCATCAGCGACATGGAGAGCCTGTGGACGGCCCTGTCCGAGGGGCGGGATCTGGTCACCGAGATGCCGGCCGGACGCTTCGACACCGACCGCTTCGTGGACACGACGATGCCGAGGGTGGGCAAGAGCTACACCGCGGCCGGCGGCTTCCTGGACGACGTCGAGGGCTTCGACGCCGCCTACTTCGGCATCTCGCCGAAGGAAGCGGCCCACATGGACCCCCAGCACCGGCTGCTGCTGGAGCTGGCGGCGGAAGCGCTGGACGACGCCGCGATCGACCCGGCCGTACTGGCGGGCTCCGACACGGCCGTGTTCATCGGCATCTGCGACACCTCGTACGGCAGCCTGCAGATGTACCGGCCGCGGTCGATCGGCCCGTACACCATGTCGGGCTCGGCCTCGTCCATCGCCGCCAACCGGCTGTCCCACGCCTACGACCTGCGCGGACCGTCGATGGCGGTGGACACCGCGTGCTCGTCCTCGCTGGTGGCCCTCGACCGCGCCTGCCGCGCCCTGTGGGAGGGGACGAGCCGTACGGTGCTGTGCGGCGGGGCCAACATCCTGCTGTCACCGCACCACTACGTCGGCTTCTCCCAGGCCGCGATGCTGTCCCGGCGCGGCAGGTGCGCCGCGTTCTCCGCCGACGCCGACGGTTTCGTGCGCGCGGAGGGCGGCGGCCTCGTGGTGCTCAAGCGCCTGGCCGACGCGCTCGCCGACGGCGACCGCGTGCACGGCGTCGTCCTGGGCACCGGAAGCAACTGCGACGGGCGCACCCTGGGCCTGGCGCTGCCCAACCCCGAGGCGCAGGAGGACCTGCTGCGCCGGGTGTACGCCGACTCCGGGGTGCACCCGGACGAGCTGGTCTACTTCGAGGCCCACGGCACCGGCACGGTCGCCGGCGACGCGGCGGAGGCCCGGGCCATCGGCCAGGCCCTCGGCGTACGCCGCATCACCGGCCCGCTGCCCATCGGCTCGGTCAAGACGAACACGGGCCACCTGGAGCCCGCCTCGGGCATGGCGGGACTCTGCAAGGCGCTCCTCGTCCTGCGGCACCGCACGGCGCCCGCCTCGCTGCACGCCACCCCTCCGAACCCCGAGATCGCATTCCGGGGGCTGGGCCTCGACGTGGTGACGGAGAACCGCCCGTTGGGCGAGTCGGAACGTCCGGTCGTCGGTGTCAACTCCTTCGGATTCGGCGGCGCCAACGCGCACGTCATCCTGACGGCCCCTGCGCCGTCGGAGGAACCGGACCGCCGTACGCCGCCGCCGGAAGGGCTGCCGGTCCTCGTCACGGCGCGCACGCCGAGGGCCCTGACCGCCGCCATGACGCGGATGGCCGACCGCCTGCGCACGGCGGAGGACGGCGAGTTCCACGACATCGCCTACACCTCGTGCAGGCGCCGGACCCGGCACGAGCACCGGACGGCCGTCTTCGCCCGTACCCCGAAGGAAGCCGCCGACCGGCTCGCCCGGGCGGCCGAGGACGGCTCCGGCAGGACCGTCGAGGCGGTCGCCGGCGGGCGGGTGGCGTTCGTCTTCGCCGGCAACGGTTCCCAGTGGGCCGGTATGGGGGCCGATCTCCTCGCGCACGATCCCGGCTTCCGGCGCGCCCTCACCGCCGTCGACGGCGAACTGGCGCCCCGGCTGGGCTGGTCGGTGACCGAGGAGATCGCCCTGCCGCCTCGGAAGTGGCGGTTGGCGCCGACCGAAAGGGCGCAGCCGCTGCTGTTCGCGGTGCAGGCGGGCATCGTCGCCGTGCTGCGCGCCCGTGGCGTGGAACCGGCGGTGGTACTGGGCCACAGCGTGGGCGAGGTCGCCGCCGCCTACACCTGCGGCGCGTTGACCCTGGCCCAGGCGTGCGAGGTGATCGCCGCGCGCGGCCGGGTCCAGGCGGCCACGGCGGGCACCGGCCGGATGGCGGCCGTGGGGCTGGGCGCCGAGCGGGCGCGAGAGGCGCTGGAGCCGTACGCGGACCGACTGGAGATCGCCGGCCGCAACAGCGACCAGGACGTGACCGTGGCCGGCGACGCCCGGGCTCTCGCCGAGCTCGGCGAGAGCCTGGCGCGGCGCGAGGTGTTCTTCCGCGAACTCGACCTGGACTACGCCTTCCACAGCCGCGCCATGGACGGCTGCCGCGAACCGCTGACCGCCGCGCTCCGCACCCTCAAGCCGGGCCCGGCCGCCTTGCCCTTGTACTCGACGGTCACCGGCACCCGCGTCGCCGGTACCGAACTGGACGCGGAGCACTGGTGGGGCAACCTCCGCGCGCCGGTCCTCTTCTCCGACGCCGTGCGCGGCGCGATGGACGACGGCGCGGACGTCTTCCTGGAGATCGGCCCCCACCCCGTCCTGAGCACCTACCTCCGCAAGATCACCGCCGCCCGCCCGCAGACCCCCACCGCCGTCCTGCCGACCCTGCGCCGCCACGCGGACGGGCCGGAGGCCCTGGCCGCCGCCCACGCCGCCGTGCTCGCCGCCGGGGCGCCGACGGACTGGAGCCGGTACTTCCCCAGCCCCGGGCGCGTAACGGACCTGCCGGCCTACCCCTGGCAGCGCACCCGGCACTGGGGCAACACCAAGGACGTGTGGACGGGCACCGGCCCCCTCGACCATCCGCTGCTCGGCGCCCGGGTCCCCGCCCCGCTGCCCCTGTGGTCGTCCCCCGTCGAACCGGTCCTCGTACCGTGGCTGGCCGACCACCGGGTGGCCGGTTCCGTCGTCATGCCCGCCACCGGGTACGCGGAGATGGCCCTCGCCGCCGGGCGCATCGCCTTGGGCGCTCCGGCCGAGGTGGAACACCTCGACATCAGCGGCGCCCTGGTCATCCCCTGGGACGACGCCTCCCGGATCCACCTCCAGGTGTCGCTGGACCCGGACGACGGGATCCTGCGGGTGTCCAGCGGCGAGGACCGCACCGACCGGACACGACACCACGCCCGGGCCCGCGTCCGTACGCTCCTGCGCCCCCGGCCCGCACCCTGCGACGTGAGCGCCGTGCGCGACCGGTGCCCGAAGACCGTGACCGCCGAGGAGCACTACGCCGGGTGCGCCGAGGCCGGACTCTCGTACGGTCCGGAGTTCCGGGTGCTCACCGAACTGCGCGTGGGCGAGGGCGAAGCGGTGGCCTCCTACGAGCACACGCCCCTGGGGGAGCCGTGGACGCTGCACCCCGCCCTCCTCGACGGTGCCCTGCAGACGGGTGCCCCGCTGCTGGCGGACGGGCCGGCCGAAGGGCACGCCTACCTGCCGGCCGTCATCGGCGCGGTCCGTGTGTGGGCCCCGCCCGCCCCGACCGGCTCGTTCGTGGTGAGGGAGCGCTACCGCACAGCGGAAGAGGTGTGCTGGGACGTCACCGTCACCGAGCCGGACGGCACCGTGACGGCCGAACTGAACGGCTGCCGCCTGCGACGGTTCGCCGCCGGGCACCGCACGCCTGCCGCCGTCTACCACACGGTGCTGCGCGCGCTGCCGCACCCGGCCGAGCCCTGCGCCGCCTCGCCGCTGCCGCCGCCCCGACGGATCGCGGCCGCCTGCGCGGGCACCATCGCCGAACTGCGGGCGCGGTGGCGGGCGGCGCGCTACGAGAACACGCCCCTCCTCACCCGCGCTTTCCTCGCCCGCTTCGCCCAGGTCACCGCCGGTCTGCTGCCCGCGCCCTCGGCCCCCTTCACCCACGACGACCTCACGGCCTGGGGCCTGAGCGAGCGCTACCGGCGCCTGCTCGCACTCCTGGAACCGGCGATGCGGCGTCATGGCCACCTCGTCACCGGCGAGGACGGGCGCCGACGACTCGTGCCGAATGGCGACGACGCGGCTTCGCTGCTGCGCCTGGCGGCGGAATCCAACCCGGCCCACACCGCGGAGTCGGCACTCGCCGTGCAACAGTTCCGCTATTTGCGGGACATCCTGCAAGGGGACAAGGATCCGGTGGAGTTGCTGGCCGGCGAGGCATCGGCAAGGGCCCTGGAGCAGTTCTACGACGTCGGGCCCTTCTGCCGTTTCCACAACCGACTGGCCCAGGCCCTGCTGCGCGAGATCGTCCGCGCCTGGCCGGCCGACCGTCCGCTGCGCGTGCTCGAAGTGGGGGCCGGTACCGGCGGCATCACCGCGGCCCTCCTGCCTCTGCTGCATCCCGACCGCACCCGCTACTGCTTCACCGACCTGTCACCGTACTTCCTCTCCCGGGCGCAAAGCCGCTTCTCCGCCTACGACTACCTCGACTACCGCACCCTCGACCTCGACGCCGACCCGCGGGAACAGGGCTTCGCCCCGGGCGGCTTCGACCTCGTCGTCGCGGCCAACGCCCTGCACACGGCCAAGGACCTGCGTGCCGCGCTCCGCCGGGTCTCATCGCTCCTGGCACCCAACGGGGCACTGCTCGCAGTCGAGGCACACAATCCGGAGTTGCTCGCCTCGTACTTCGGCACACTGGACAGCTTCTACGGGAACACCGACACCGAGCTTCGCCCGCACTCCCTCTTCCTGCCGCGCGACCAGTGGCCAGGACTGCTGGAGGAGTGCGGGTTCCAGGACGTCGTCCAGACCGGTGACGACCAGGCGCCGGCCCGCGATGACGGCTCCGTCCTCCTCGCCCGCCTCGCCGACGGCGCACACGGCAGCAACACCGCTCCCGAGCCGCTGCGTCTCGTCGGGGAACGGACGGACACCGCCTTCCTGATCCTCGCGGAGACGCCGGAGGAGCAAGCGCTCGCCACCGCCCTGACCGGCGAAGTGCGGGCCGCCGGCGGCACGGCCGCCGCGCCCGGCCTGATGCGCGCCACCGTCGACGACTGGACCGCCTGCCTGGCGGAAGCCGGCCGGGGCGGGGCCGTCGGCGCCCTCGCCGTGGTGCTCCTCTTCGGTGAGGCCGCCGAGGAGGAACCGGCAGAGGTGACGGCACGCGCCGTCCGGCGGGCGGAACTCATCCGCACGTGCGCGGCGGCCTGCGACGGGCTGCCAAAGGACATCCGGCCCGAGCTGTGGGCGGTGACCCGCCCCAGCGGCGTCGCCCCTGAACAGGCCGAAACCCTGCGGCCGGCGGACGCGGTGCCCTGGGGCCTGACCCGCACCCTGACCAACGAGATGCCCGCCCTCACCTGCCGACGGATCTCCCTCCACCGCACCGACACCGCCGACGACGTGCGGCGCCTCGCGAAGGAACTGTTCCACCCCACCGCCGAGGACGAGGTCTTCCTCACCGCGCGGGGCCGGTTCGTCCCGCGCGAGCAGGTCCGCCCCGCAGCGGTGCCCGCCGCCGACGATGTCGCCCACACGCTGCGGATCCGCGATGCGGGGCTCTCCTACCGGGCGGTCTGGGAGGAGTTCACACCACGCGAGCCCGGCCCCGGAGAAGTACTCATCCGGGTGCGTGCCGCCGGGCTGAACTACCGCGACGTCATGCAGAGTCTGGGCCTGCTGTCCGCCGAGGCCGTCGGAGGAACACCCGGTGAGATCCGGGCAGGTGCGGAATGCGCGGGCACCGTCGTCGCCTGCGGCCCGGGCGTGACCGGCCTCCGGCCGGGTGACCGCGTCGCCGGCATCTCCTCCGCCTGCCTGGCCTCCCACACCGTCGCCCGTGCCGAAGCCGTGTGGCCGGTGCCCGACGACATGACCTACGCCGAGGCGGCCACGATGCCGGTGGCGTTCGCCACCGTCCACTACGGCCTCGTCACCCTGGCACGCCTCCAGCCGGGGGAGACAGTGCTCGTCCACGGCGCGGCCGGCGGGGTGGGCCTGGCGGCCCTGCGCTACGCCGCCGCATGCGGCGCCCACGTCATCGCGACGGCCGGGAACGACCTCAAGCGGAACTACCTGCGCAACCTGGGCGTCCCGCACGTCCTCGACTCCCGCTCACTGGACTTCGCCGACCAGGTCATGGAGATCACCCACGGTCAGGGAGTCGACATCGTCCTCAACTCCCTGGCCGGCGAGGCCATCGTCCGCGGCCTCGAACTGCTACGGCCGGGCGGCCGGTTCCTCGAACTCGGCAAGCGCGACATCCACGAGAGCAAGCCCCTGCCGCTCCATCCGTTCAACAACAACATCGCGTTTTACGGAGTGGACCTGACCAAGGTCCTGAGCATCCCGTCCCACGCCGAAACGCTGCATCCGGAGAGGGTGGCACCCGCCTGGCGCAGGGCCTGGGCGCCCCTCCCGCACAGCATCTTCCCCGCCGCCCGTGTCAGCGAGGCGTTCACCCTCCTGCAGCACTCCCGCCACATCGGCAAGGTGGTCGTCGCCTTCGACCCGCTCGACGGGCCTCCCCTCGTCGAGCGCGCCCACCCCGCTCCCCGCCTCGACGCGGCAGGCACCTACCTGATCGTCGGCGGCACCGGCGGCTTCGGGGCGGCGACCGCACACTGGCTCGCCGGCCTCGGCGCCCGGCATCTGGCCCTCGTCAGCCGCCGCGGCCCGGACGCCCCGGAGGCCGAGGCGGTCCTCACCGCGCTCCGGGAACGCGGGGTCAGCGCCACGGCCTACGCCGCCGACGCCGCCGACCTGGCCGCCATGGGAAAGGTCGTGGCGGCCATCGATGCCGGCGGCCACCCCCTCCACGGCGTCGTGCACAGCGCCATGCACCTGGACGACGCACCTCTCGTGGATCTCGATGCCGACCGGATCGCCGCGATCCTGGCCCCCAAGATCAGCGGGGCACTCGTCCTCGACCTCCTCACCCGCGAGCGGGAATGCGATCTGTTCCTGCTCCACTCCTCCGGCGCCGCCGTGATCGGAAACGTCAGGCAAGCGCCCTACGCCGCCGCGAACCTCTACCTGGAAGCGCTCGTCCGGAACCGGCGCCGCAAGGGCCTTCCCGGTCTCGCCATCGCGTGGGGAGCGATCAGCGGGGCCGGCTACGTGGCCCGCAACAACCTCACCCCCCTGCTCGCCGGGGTCGGTCTGTACACGATGCGCCCGGAGGAGGCACTGCGTCGCGCCGGGACACTGCTGGAGTCGGATGCCGAGACCACGGTGGTCGCCCGCGCCGACTGGGGACGTGCCGCCACACTGCTCCCTCTGGCGCGCAGCCCGCGCCTCGGCGCACTCGTCCCCACGGGTGCCGCGAGCGAGGGGCCCAGCAGCCGGGAACTGCTGCGCAACCTACGCCGGATGAAGACCGACGAAGCACTGGAGCACATCACCCGCAGCCTGGCCGGCATGCTCGCCCGCGTCCTGCACATGGACCCCGACCAGATCGACCCCCACCACCGCCTCGACGGCTACGGCCTGGACTCCCTCACGATGACCGAGTTCCTCGTCGCCCTCCAGCACCGGTACGAGGTGACCATCCCGCCCATGGAGCTGCTGCGCCGAGCCGACGGAACCCTCGCGGACTTCGCGCAGACGGTGTACGTGCGGCTGGGGCGGCATGATGAGCTGCCGTAGGCGGGTGCGGCGGTTGGGGTTGGTGGTGAACTGGAGCCCATCCCGGCGGGGTTACGTGTTTCGCGGTCGCGGCGCTGGGTGAGGAGCGGCCCTCTCAGCGGCGTGCCTGCCGCGCCGGCTACGGGGTCCTCTGTGGGGCATGGAGGAGCCCCGCCCGCCGTCGCGGCGTAGCGGGGCTCCTCGTGACTCGGATTCCTTGCCGCGCCTAGGCGTTGAGGGTGCCGCCCTTTATGGCGGTCACCAGGCACGCGAAGGCGTCGGTGGGGACGTGCAGTATGGGACCGGCGGGGCGTTTACTGTCCCGGACGGGGATGGTGCCGTGTGTGGCGGAGGCGGGGGCCCATTCGACGCAGTCTGTGCCGTCTCGGTCGCTGTAGCTGCTTTTGACCCATGTATCCATGCCGGTGCCCATTTCGCGCCTAACCTTCCCGTCAGGAATCGAAGTTTCCATCCTTGAGGGAGGATATGAACCCCGCGAACGCGGCAGCTGGGAACCGTAGGACGGGACCACCCGGCGTCTTACTGTCCCGCACGGGGCTGAAGCCTGGGGTACCTAGGCCGATTTCCACGCAGTTGGTGCCGTCGGGGTGGCTGTAGCTGCTCTTCACCCAGCTCGTGACGCTTGTAGTGACTTTCACGACCCCTCCCATACTTTTCCATTGCATCTCTAATGAACGCAGCGGAATCGCTGGCCGACAGGCAGTCAGCCCTGAGGACATCGTATCTGTGGGCGTGGCGGGCGACGACTGACGGATCGTCGCTGAAGTGTCCTCTGTCCAGTGATTCGCAGTACACCCATTCTTCCCCGTCGAGAAGTTTGAGGATCGTCATCGATGTTCTGGGGCGGCTGAGTTTACTGTCACTCGCCGGTGCTACCTGGATGCGGACGTTGGGGAGTTTTCCGGCGTTCAGGAGAAACCGACACTGCGCTGCCATCACTCTTGGCGAGCCGACCACGTTGCGCAGGGTGCTCTCATCCAAGACGACCATCAAAAGCGGGCCGCCTGAACAAAGGAACCGCTCTTGTCTACCCAGACGAGCGTGGATGCGTTGCTCCCTTCTCGCCGGGTCCGAATCTCTGGAGAACAGCGCCTGCACGTACTCCTCGCTCTGCAGCAGCCCGGGCATGACCTGTTCCTTGAACTCGCTGACAGATACCGCCTTGGCCTCCAGGTTCAACCGGCGCTGAAACCAGTCGGGGTACGCCCGGTCCGGATACCAGTCGGTTTCCTGCCACAACTTGTACAGCGCGCCGCCGGTCTTCAGTACTTTGTCGCATCTCTTCACCAGCTGCTCGCTCGGAACCCGGTCGCCGGTCTCGATGCGGCTCAGTACCGACCGCTCGCAGAGGATCTGCGGCGCCAGTGATTCCTGTGTCTCGTTGGCCGCTCGCCGGTAATGGGCGAGCAGTTGACCGAACGCACGGCGCCCTCCCGGGGCGGCACTGGCGGCGTTGCGGGCGGACATGCCCCCTCCAACCATGATCACCTGTCGTGCCAGTGCGTCACTGGCACGACACGAAGTGTTGCGTGTCCGATGTGACCCACGCAACTCTCCTGGTGGGACGCGAAGTTGCGTGCCGTGGCAAGGAGAAAGGCGCACAAATGATCGAGTCCGTGTATCGCGTGGAGGGTGCCGTATGACGCACCTGCCCTTCGGCGTCGGGGCGCGGCCCGCGTTCGTACCCAACCCGCGCGTGGCGTGTGCCGCGTGCACGCTGCTCACCGAGGCGCGGTACGCCGCCGAGCGGGCCGGCGACTGGAAGCGCGTGGAGCTGCTGCGTCGGGAGGGGTTGCGGCACGGGGACGAGGTGCACCGTGGCTGACTGGATCCCGCAACCGCTCGAACTGATCCTGGACACCGAGCGCGACCGGTTCGGCATCGCCGTCGGCTGGGATCACGACACCGAACGGCTCACGCTCCGGCCGCTTGAGGGCGGGCGGACCTGGCACCCGACGCACTACCGCCGGGCCACCCGCACGGACCGCCTGCGCGCCCGCGTGATCGAGCTGAACCGGGAGGGGCGCCGGTGAACGACTGTGAGTCGTGCCAGTGGTGGGACGACATCATCAAGCGGGCGGAGAGACGGCTGGCCGACGCGCCGGACCCTTGGGCGCGCAGGACGGCGGAGATCGAGCGGCGCCGCTTCGTCGAGAACCGGGACGAGCACGCCCGGAGCCACGGGGTGCGGCGATAAGGGCTCGCCGACGTACAGGGCGGCTACAGTCCTCGTCGTATGGCTCGCGGGGCACGGTGCCCACCACGCGCGACATCCGTGAACCTCAACGCAACGGATTCGCTTGGTGGTTGACTGCGCGCCATGACCGCCGACGCATACCGGCCGTACCAGCCGCAGAAGCCCCCTGTTCGGTGCGTCAAGTGCGGGGGAACCGGTTTGATCTTGAACAAGGCCCTGAACCCGAGGACCGGTGAGAACGAATGGCGCTTCACGTGCCTCGACTGCCGGGTGGCGTGGCCTCAGGACCAGCACGGTGGAGCACCGGACGAGTACCAGTGACCAGGGAGGACCCATGAAGAGGCCCCCCAGGTGCCACGGCACTCAGAGGCCGCGTTCGATCATGTCGATGACATGCTGGCCGGCATCGTGGGCCTGGGTGGGGTGGAGGCCGCGGAGGGGGCCGTCGATAAGGAGGACGGCGAGGCCGTGGACCGCGGACCAGGCGAGGAACTCGGCGCCCGGGCGGCGGTCTTCGGGCAGCACGCCGGTTTCGACCAGCGCGTCGAGAGCGGCGCCGAGGAGTTCGAACGGGGTCTTGCCGCCGGCTCCGGCGGCGGTGTCGGCCGCGGCGTGGGTCATGTCGCCGGGCACGTGGAAGGCGGTGCGGAACAGGCCGGGTTCCCGCTGGGCGAAGCGGAGGTAGCCGGTGCCGACGGCGCGGAAGCGGGCCCGTGCGGCGGCGGCCGGGTCCTCGTCCGCCGGGAGGGCGGCCTGCTCGGCTTCCATCGTGCGGGCCACCTGGGCCATCGCGGCCTGGGAGACGGCGTGCAGCAGGGCGCCGCGGTCGGCGAAGTGCCGGTAGGCGGCGTTGGGGACGACCCCGGCCTCGCGGGTGGCGGCACGCAGCACGACGGCCTCCGGGCCGCCTTGGCGGGCGAGTTCGAGCCCGGCTTCGAGGAGCGCGTTGCGCAGGTCGCCGTGGCGGTAGGTGTCCCGTTTCGGCTTGCCGTCCTTGGACGCCGGCATGGTCACGCCTCCAATGTGGACAGCATCCACTTAGTCCTCTAGGCTCCTGAATGATCGCTCGGGGGGTGCGGATCGCCGGACCCTCCGAATGTGGACATCGTACACAAGGGCGCCTGTAGGCTGCCCGGACGCTCACACCAGTACGGGGGGATTCCGCTTCTCATGGGCAAGATCACGCACTTTGTGCACCAGTCGCTGGACGGCTTCATCGAGGGCCCGAACGGAGAGTTCGACTGGCCCCGCATGGACGGCGAACTCTCCGCCTACTCACAGGAACTGACCGGCGGCGCCGACATCTTCCTGTACGGCCGGGTGGTGTGGGACATGATGTCCGGCTACTGGCCCCGCGCCGAGGAGCACTCCACCGACGCGCACGACCTCGCCTTCGCGCCCGTCTGGCGCGAGGCGTCGAAGGTCGTCGTCTCCTCGACCCTGACCGAGGCCGACTGGAACACCCGCGTCATCGGTGACAACGTGGTCGAGGAGCTCACCGCCCTCAAGGACGGCGGCGCGCACCTGCTGCTGTTCGGCGGCTCCACGCTGGCCGGCTACCTCACCGAGCACGGGCTGATCGACGAGTACCAGGTCTTCGTCCACCCCGTCGTACTCGGCGGCGGCAAGCCCGTCTTCGCCTCTCCCCGGCAGCGGTTCGACCTGACGCTCGCCGAGGCCAGGACCTTCGACTCGCAGGTGGTCCTGCTCCGTTACGAGCGGGCCGACTAGCCGTTCCACGGCCGGAGCGCGACGACGAAGGCGAGTGAAGCGCACCGCCGCCGGCATTCCCCCCCCTCATCCAGTCACGAGACATCGAGGAATCCCCCCATGCGTACCCTGATCAGCACCGCGTTCATCTCGCTCGACGGCGTCGTGGAGGCACCCGGCGGCGAGCCCGGTTACCGGAACTCCGGATGGACCTTCAAACACGTCGACTTCCTCCCCGAAGCCTTCGAGATCAAGGGCCGCGAGCAGCAGGAGGCCACCGCTCTGCTGCTGGGCCGGACCAGCTACGAGGCGTTCAGCCCGGTGTGGCCCGACATGGCGGGGTTCGCCGACTACAAGGAGATGCCGAAGTACGTCGTCTCCACCACCCTCACCGAGGACGGCCTGGTGTCGAACTGGGGCGAGACCGCGATCCTGCGCTCGCTCGACGAGGTCGCCGCGCTGAAGGAGACCGAGGGCGGCCCGATCATCGTCCACGGCAGCGCCTCCCTCAACCGGAGCCTCTCGGACGCCGGTCTGATCGACCGCTACCACCTGCTCGTCTTCCCGCTCCTCCTGGGCGCGGGCAAGCGGCTGTTCAGCACCACGGACAAGGACGTCCGGAAGCTGAAGCTGGTCGAGCACCAGGCGTACGCGAACGGCCTGCAGCTGAACGTCTTCGACGTCATCCGCTGACATCCCCTCAACGCGGCTTTCCGACCGCGTCAACCCACGGACAGAAGGACGGCATCCCGTCATGACCACCGCAGTCAAAGGCCCCGCCAGCTACTTCCCCTCCATCGAGAAGAAGTACGGCCGCCCGGTCGCGGAGTGGAAGGACCTCATCCGATCCTCCCCGCTGACCAAGCACATGGAGCTCGTCGGCTGGCTGAAGACCGAACACGGCCTGGGGCACGGCCACGCCAACGCCCTTGTCGCCCACACTCTCGCCGAGAGGAACGCCGAGGGAGGATGAAGGTGCCCGGTGAGCGGCTCGCATCGGAATGGGTGCGAGGGTGGTGTGAGCGGACGTCCGCGGAGCTCGGCGCTCTGATGTCGTCGTTCGCGAGAACGCGGGGGTATCCGCCTGGCCAGAACGTCGTGGCCCTCGCCACGGACGAGAGCCATGCGGCGACGGGAGCGCTCGTGGACCTGACGCCGATCCCCTCCGACCTGACCACCCTTTACTGGGTGATGCGGGAGGCGTCCTTGCCCGATGTCTGGTACGGATACTTCATCCATCCCGCCTCGACGGTGGCCGAGCACTTCCGCGCGTACGGCTCCGTTCGGGTCGACGACGAGCCGCCGGGCATCGTGTTCGGCAGTGACGGAGGCGGCCGTCTGTTCGCGGTGGCGGGCAGCGGACGCGTCTGGAGGTCCACCACGGCCTCTTGGGACGGCGACTTCGAGGTCACCGCGGCGTCCATCCAAGAGTTCCTCGAGCAGATCGGCCGACGGGTCGCCGGCCGGACCTGACGGTGGTGACGAGCCGAGTGAGGAGGCGGTGAGGCGGTCGCCCACCGCCCCCTCGGCGGAGTGCCGGCCCCCGCTACCCGGCGGCCGACCCGGCGGGTGTGCGCGGGGCCCGGATCAGGGCGGAGAGCGGTTCGCGCTTCTTCGCGGCCGCCGCGTCCGCCGCGTCCGCCGCGTCCGCCGGGGCCGCCGGGGCCGACGTCCGGGCGTTGGCCGGCGGACGCGGTGCGATCACGCAGTTGGACTTGCCGGATTCCGCTGCGCCGTTGACGGCGGTGACGCAGAATTCGTAGTTCCAGACGCCGGGGAACAGGAAGGCGATGCCCCGGTTGGTCTCGTTGACGACGAACTCGTCGGCCTTGGACGCGCTGCCGTCGTTGACGTTACGGACCCAGACGCGGTAACCGGCGGCCTGGGCGGAACCGTTCCACGACAACTGGACGGTAGTGGCGTCGGTGGAGGTGACCTTCAGGCCGGTGGGCGCCGGAGGGGTGCCGGCCCCGACGGTGACGGGCCGGGCGCCGCCCGGCATGCCGCCGCCGGCGGCGTTCCAGGTGACCACCGCGACGAGGTAACGGTGGCCCGGCTTCAGCCCGTCGATGTGCGCCGACTTGCCCCTGACCGCGGTGCTGTTGATGAACGCGCCGGGGGTGTCCCTGTCCCAGGTGATGATCTCGTACCGGTCGATCGTGTCGGTGTACGGGCCGGCCGGCGCGTCCCAGGACACGTCGACGCCGGTGGCGGTGGCCCGGGTGACGATTCCCTTGGGCGCCGCGGCGGTCTTCGGGTGGGCGACCTCGGTGAGCGTTTCGGACCACCCGGACTTCCCGTCCTCACCGTTGTCGGTACGGACCTGGTACTCCCACTCCCAGCCGTCGAGGGTCCAGGTGGTGTCGAAGCGGGCCGCCTTGACCGGCGTCTCGCTCCAGGTGCCGGAGCCCTTGATCCGGTGCCGGACGGTGTATCCGCGGGCGCCGAAGACCGGCTTCCAGTTCAGCGTGATCCCGCTCGGGCCGGAGTCGATCCAGAGCGTGCTCGGCGCGAGCGCCGGCCGCTCCGGGAACTTGGTGGGAATGTCGATCAGCTCGCTGCCGAGGCCGTAGCTGTTGTGCAGGGTGCGCACGAACGCCTGGGCGATCTGGTACTCGCCTATGGCGTTGGGGTGCAGCCCGTCGTAGGCGACAGGGCAGCTGTCCCTGTCGCAGCTGTAGTTGCGGGCCCAGTCGACCAGGGCCACGCGAGACTTGACGGAGCTCCACGACGGGATCGCGTTCGCGAGCATGCTGTTGTACTTCGTGGTGTTGACGGGCAGGTCGTCCCGGCCGCCGATGTACGTCCGCTGGGGGACGTTGGCCAGGGCGAAGTCGAGGTCCGGTTTGACGGCGCGGGCCTGGTCGACCAGCGTCCGCATACTGTCCAGCGTGCCTTCCGGGCCGCTGACGAACCAGCCCATGTCGTTGAAGCCGAGCCCGACCAGGAGCAGGTCCGGCTGGTACTTCGCCACCTGCTCGGCGATCAGCGTCTTGTCCTGCGCCGCCTGCCGGCCCCAGACGGCGAAGTGGTCGGTGTCGAAGTCCGGCGCGACCCCGGCGGCGTACGCGCCCGAGGTGATCGGAGCGCTCTGATCCGGTTGCGGGGCTTCCCCCTGCAACCGCGGCACGAGCGGGGGCTTGGGGGAGTCCTGAGGACGGGTTCCCTGGTACGGGCCGACGAAATCGACCTGGATGTGCTCCTTCTTGAACCATTCCCACAGGCGGTAGCGCCAGGTCCAGTCACCTTCGTAACCCTGGCTCATCGAATCGCCCACCACCATCACCTTCAGTGGCGCCCCGGACTGACCGACACCGCGGGAAATGCGTTGCAGGGACGCGTACAGCATCGGTCCCATGCCCTCAAGTTTGTCGGACATGAACTTCAGGACGTTGCCCATGCCCCAGACCTTGGCCGCGAGAGCGCGCAGGCTCCGCTGGGCGTTCGCGATGACGGAGGTGCTGCCCGAGGCGGCCCACTCCAGCAGCTTCCCGCCCATGGCGCCGCCGACCCCGCCCCATATCGCGACGGCCAGAGCCTCCGCCCACACATCGGCGTCGCCCAGCGAACGGTTGTCGAAGTGAGCGTTCAACAGCTCGCCGACGAGCGAACCCATCGCCCCGCTCACGGCCCCGCACACCGGAGCCGCGGCGGGCGCCCCCACGTTGAACGCCAACAGGCACACGGCTCCGGAGACGACGGTGACGCCCAGGGCGACACCGCTCGCTATGAACTTCTGCCACGCGCTCGCCGTGGTACCGATGTCCTTCGTGTCCACGACGAACACCAGGCTGTCCTCGATGGGGTAGACCCGCCCGTCGAAGTCGGCGCCCCCGGCCTCCGGCGGCGAGATGCCCACACTGTGTTGGCGGAACCGCTTGTTCAGTGACGCGCTCAGGGTCAGGCCCGCGCTTTTGTCGGCGCGAATGGAGTCGACCCAGCTCGTCATGGTCTGCTCCAACCCCCGCCGCGCTTCGGCGGGCACATGGAAGTCGAGAGCCATGATCAGGTCGTCGTCGCTCTTCGCCAGCGACCGAAGGGTGCCGGAGTCCCCGGCGCAGCCCATCCGGAGCGTGACGGGCGAACCCTGCTCGACGGCGAAGGACGTGGCATGCGCGCCACACCCGGCCGCGGGCGCCTCGGCGCGCCCTTGCCCGAAAGCGGGCTCCACGGACCCGATCATCAGCAACGCCATCGACACGACGAACGCGATGAGACCATCGCGCCGCAGTCGTCGGCGCCTGCCGGGTCTTCTCTTCGCTTTCCCTATGCCTGAGTCGGGCATACCGCCCCTCATTTCTCGTCAACAAGGACCCAGGGGCTGGTGTGAACGCAGGCGCCCAGGGGGGTGATGGGGCACTCCGCGCCCGACTGGGGGACGGAGAACACCAATTGGGCGATCATGACGTAGGAACAGGAGGCGTACAAGGGGCATATCGGCCTGCCGGGCGCCGGCGCTCCGGGACGTATGGCCCGGCGGGCGTACGCGGGCATGCGGGCGTACGGCGCCGGGGTGCCGGCCGGCCGTGGCGGTGCGGACCCGCCCGGCCGGGCCGGGGAGCCCCTTCGACGGACGGCTGCGGGGGCCGGGCCGTCACCGTTTCCGGGACGGAGCCGTCGGAGCCGTCGGAGGCTCCCAGAGCCCCGGCCCCGGGTCAGAGCGACTTGATCAGCTTCGCTGCCACGGCGATCGGCAGGGAGGGGTAAGCGCGCTGGAGTTCGAGCAACGCCGCCGCCGTCCCCCGCTCGTCGCGGGTCCGGCGGAGGGCCGCCTCGTCCACGGCGTCGCGCAGTTCCGCGAAGGAAGCGAACGTGCACTCGTACCACTCGCGCTTCCTCCTGCGGTCCGTGTACACCTCCGCCATTCCCAGGAACACGGTCCCGAGGACGACGCAGCAGCCAAGGAGAGCCGGGGTCCGGCGAAGGAGCGCGGCCGCTCCGAAAGTGACAGCGGCGGCTGCCCAGAGAGCCGCGCGTGCTGCGTACATGAACGATCCTCCGATACTGGTCCGCCGTTTCCAGGGCTCAGGCGGTGGCCACCGGCCACTTGCCGCCGGGAAAAGCGCGGTTGTCCTCGACCTCACCCTTCACCACGACCAACTGCTGAGCCTGGATGGCCAGTGCCGCCACCAAGGGGCCGACGGCGCCGGTGACGAGAGCGGCATCCACTCCCGCCGCCGCGACGATGCCCGCGAGGCCCGCCCAGGAGAAGACCACGGTCGCGGCGGCCGCGATCCCGGCGACCGTGGCAGTGATGAATTTGTACAGGATCAACCCCAGGGTGACGTAGAAGGCGAGACCCGCGGGGTCGACGCGCTGCCGCGCGACCACGTCACCGGCCGGACCGGCGAAGGTGCTCCGCGCCCCCGAAACGTTTCCGCCGGCGGACGGTGGCGCGGTGTCCGGCGTCGGGAACGACTCGTCCAGCCGCGCGGCCCGGCGCTCCCGGTCCGAATCGGCCAGGGAACGCTCCCAGAGTTCCATCCGCTTCTTCAGGGCGGCTTCGTACGCCTCGACCACGGCTGTTCCCACACCGTCCGCCCGCAGCCGCACCTGCCAGTCCGACGCGACGGTGATACGTTCCGGCAGGCCGTCGGCGGACAAATTCACCGTGACGACTCCGTCGGTGTTCGTTCCCGCATATCCGACATCAGCTGATGTGATTCTTCAACTGCCTTATGTGTGACGGCAGGTGTTGCCGAGGGTGACAGTTCGGTCGGCGGTGCGTGGGAGCTCCCCGGTCGATTCCCGCGGGGAGGGCGCGCCCGTATGCGGAGGGGCGCGCCGTTCCTACCGCTGCCGCAGTACCTTCTCGATCGCCGCCATCACGTCCCCCAGTGGCGCGTCCGTACGTGCCACCGCCACCATGACCTCGCCCTCCGTCTGCGCGGTGGCCACCGGGCCGGACGGCAGGGGCGCGCGGCCGGCGCCGATGCCCTTGCCGAAGGTCTCGCGGACGATCGCGAACGCGTGGTCGAGCTGGGCCTCGACGTCGCCCTCGCCGCCGCTGCGGAGCCAGCGGCGCAGGACGTGGTTGTGGGCGGTGACCACGGCCGAGGCGGCGACCTCGGCGAGGAGCGGGTCGTCGTCGTGGTGCGTGCCCTCCTCGAAGTGGCCCAGGAGGTAGCGGGTGAAGAGGCGCTCGTAGCGGGCCACCGAGGCGATCTCGCGTTCGCGCAGGGTGGGGACCTCGCGGGTGAGGCGGTAGCGGGCGACGGAGACGGCGGGGGAGGCCGCGTACATGCGCATGACCTCCTTGATGCCGCGGCACACCGTGTCGAGCGGGTTCTCGTGCGCGGGCGCGGCGTCCAGGACTCCGGCCGCGCGGACGAGGGTGTCGTCGTGGTCGGGGAAGATGGCCTCTTCCTTGGAACGGAAGTGGCGGAAGAAGGTCCGGCGGGCGACCCCGGCCGCCGCCGCGATCTCGTCGACGGTGGTGGCCTCGTACCCCTTGGTGGAGAACAACTCCATCGCCGCGGCGGCGAGTTTGCGCCGCATGGTCAGGCGCTGGGCGGCGGCGCGGCCGGCGCCGGACGCCTCGGGGGCGGGGGAGGACGGCGACGGGCGCGGGCCGGGTGG
>NZ_JBPQTX010000045.1:0-31268 GCF_051386555.1 Streptomyces sp. URMC 126 | reverse complement strand
CCCCCGTACCGCCCCCCGGGGCCCACCGGTGACCGCCGCTCCCGGCGTCCGGACGCTGCGCACCGTCCACCTGCTCGCCTGGGGCGGAGCCCTGCTCGCGGTGGCGTTCACCGCCCTCCACGGGCTCCAGCGGCCACGGACCGCCTGCGCGTACGGGCTGCTCATCGCCCTGGGCGAGGCCGCCGGACGACGGCCGGAGCGGCTCGGTCCGCTCGCCGGCGCGCCGGTCGGCGCCGCGGGCTCCCTGGCGTACGCCCTGCTCGGGGACGGCGGCGTGGCACAGTCGGTCACCGTGGTGCTGGGCGCCACCCTCGCCGGTGCCGCCGGCCGCCCGGGCGGCCCCGGCCACCGGGACCGGCCGGCCCGCCGCCTCGCCGCCACGGCCCTCACCGCCGGCGGCCGCCACCTGCTGCCGGCCGCCGGTCCGGCCGTACCCGAGCCCTGGCAGGGCCCGGCCCACCCGCTGTCCTTGCTGCTGCTCCTCGCCCTGACCGTGCTCGCCGACGCCGCCCTCGCGGCGGTCCTCGCCCGGGCCCGGGCGGGCTGCCGCTACCCGGCGGCCCTCCGCGCCGAGCTGCGCGCCCTCCCGGGGACCGCTCCGACGGTCTGCGCCACCGCCGTGGTGGCCGCCCTGGCCCCCGCCGTCGCCGGGCCCTGGGCGCTGCCCGTCTGCTGCCTGCCCCTGCTCGCCGTACGCCGCGCGGGGGCGCGTGGGGAGGCGCCCGGGCCCTGCCCGCCCGCCGTCGCCTCGCTCGCGCGCGCCACCGACCTCGCGGGATGCACCCCCGCCGGTCACGCACGGCGCGTAGCGGCTCTCAGCCGTGCCGTCGGCCGCGAGCTCGGTATGGCGGAGCGCGACCTCGCCGTCGTCGAGTACGCGGCGCTGATGCACGACGTGGGCCAGCTCTCACTCGTCGACCCGGTCCCGGCCGGGGCCACCGAGCCGCTGCCCGCCGAGGAGCGGCGCCGGCTGGCCCGGCTGGGCGGCGGCGTGGCGCGGCTGGCCCCGCTGGACGCCGCGGTCGCGCCGGCCGTCGCCGCCGTCGTGGAACGGCAGGCGGACCCCTACCGCGAGCAGCCGCTCGCCGCCCGCGTCGTCCGGACCGCCAACGCCTACGACGAGCTCACGGCCCCCAGCGGCCCCGGCGGCCCCGCACGCGGAGGGCACGGGGAATCCGCGCGCGCCCTGGAGCGGCTGCGCCGGGCCACCGCGTACGACCACGAGCCCCGGGTGGTGGAGGCGCTCGCGCGGGTGCTCGCGCGCGGCACGCCGGTGCACCCGGACCCGTGAGACGCCTGCCGCGTCCCGAGTAGCACGACTAACCCACGGGTAATGAGCGGGCGTCCGACGGGGCATGGTTGGATGCGAAGAGAAGCACGCAGCGGGCGCGGAGCACGCGGAGAGACGAACGACCGAGAAATCGTGACGGGAAAGCGGGATCGGGGGGTGTCATGAGCGCTGTCGCGGCGTATGCGTCGTGGAGGGCGTCGCTCCCCGGCACGGCGGCCCGGCCCGCGGGCGGGACCGTCAGCAAGGCGTGGCGGGCGGCCGTCGGGGAGGACGGCGCCGGCCACCAGGGCCATCCGGCGTGGTTGCACGCGGAACGTCGACATACCGGCAGGCGGACATCGTGAGGATCTTCGGCAGGGTACGGCACCGGCCTTCCGCCTCGTGGCGGCAGGCCACCGACCGTGCCTTCACGCTCATCGGCGACGGCCGGTACGAGGACGCCGGCGCGCTCCTGACGCGCGCCGCGGACATGGAGCCGTGGCTGTCCGAGTCCTGGTTCAACCTGGCCCTGCTGCACAAGTTCCGGCACGACTGGGAGCAGGCCCGCGCGGCCGGGCTGCGCGCGGTGGCGCTGCTGGACCGCGACGCGGGCGCCCCCGACTGGTGGAACGTGGGCATCGCCGCCACCGCCCTCCAGGACTGGCCGCTGGCCCGCCGCGCCTGGCAGGCGTACGGGCTGCGGGTGCCCGGCGAGGGCGGCCCGGCCGGCGAGCCGCTCGGCATGGAGCTGGGCAGCGCGGCCGTCCGGCTCTCGCCCGAGGGCGAGGCCGAGGTGGTCTGGGGCCGCCGGCTCGACCCGGCCCGCATGGAGGTGCTGTCCATCCCGCTGCCGTCCTCCGGCCGCCGCTGGGGCGAGGTCGTGCTGCACGACGGCGTCCCGCACGGCGAGCGGGTGACCGCCGCCGGACCGTCGTACCCGGTCTTCGACGAGATCGAGCTGTGGGCCCCCTCTCCGGTGCCCACCTGGGTCGTCCTGCTGGAGGCCGCCACCGAGGCGGACCGGGACGCGCTGGAGCGGCTGGCGGCCGACGCCGGGTTCGCGGCGGAGGACTGGTCGTCCTCGGTGCGGCTGCTGTGCCGCACGTGCTCGGAGAGCCGGATGCCCAGCGACGAGGGCGACGGCGAGCATCTGGATCCGCACGACCACAGCGAGCCGGGCCACCCCGGGCCGCTCGGCCACCGCACGGCCGGCTCCGGCCTGCTGTGGGTGCCCGAGCGCGAGTGCGGCATCGCGGCCCCCGCCGGGCTGGTCCGCGGGCTGCTGGACGGCTGGGTCGCGGACAGTCCCGACACCCGCGAGTGGCGGGATCTGGAAGAGGTCTGCTGAGCGCCGGGCCCGGTCCGCTTACCCTGGATGGGCCCTGGGCTCCGGGGCGTGACAGTGCATTCGGGTTGTGAGAGAGGCGTACGGCGGCGATGGCGCAGCGAGAGACCGACCAGCCGGTGAACGACGAGTTCATCGTGGACACCGAGGACTGCGAGGCGCGGGAGACCGCGCACCGCGAGCGCGGCACGTCCCGTCCGATCACCGTGGTCGGCAACCCCGTCCTGCACAAGGAGTGCAAGGACGTCACGGAGTTCGACGACGACCTCGCCCGCCTCATCGACGACATGTTCGCCAGCCAGCGGACCGCCGAGGGCGTCGGCCTCGCCGCCAACCAGATCGGCGTCGACCTCAAGGTCTTCGTCTACGACTGCATGGACGACGAGGGCGTCCGGCACGTCGGCCACGTCTGCAACCCGGTCCTCGACGAGCTCCCGGCCGACCGCCGCGTCCTCGACGACTCCAACGAGGGCTGCCTGTCCGTCCCGACCGCGTACGCCCCGCTGGCCCGCCCCGACTACGCGGTGGTGCGCGGGCAGGACATGAAGGGCAACCCGATCGCCGTCCAGGGCACCGGCTACTTCGCCCGCTGCCTCCAGCACGAGACGGACCACCTGTACGGGTACCTGTACATCGACCGCCTCTCCAAGCGCGACCGCAAGGACGCGCTCCGGCAGATGGCCGAGGGCACGCCCCGCTACCCGGTCGTCCCGAACGACTGACGCGTCCCGGCCGGGCGGCGCCCGCACCCCCGCCCGGCCTCGCGCTCAGGCGCTCCCCGCCCGGTCGCCCGCTCAGGCGCTCCCGCGCAGCCGTTCGCGGAGCGCCTCCTCGCGGGCGGCCTCCTCGGGCGGGAGCACGTCGGAGGGGAAGTCGGACGGCTCGAAGATCCGCCGGAGTTCGACGACGCCCTCCCGGAACGGGATGCGCGTCGCCCACTCCCGGGCCTGGTCCATCGAGTCCACCCGGATGACCCAGTAGCCGGCGATCAGCTCGCCGATCTCGTCGAACGGCCCGTCGATCACACTGGGCTTCCCGCCCGCGAACACCACCCGGGCGCCCTCCGAGGACGCCCACAGCCCGTCGGCGGCCAGCAGCGCGCCCGCCTTGGCCAGGGCCTCGTTGTACCGCTGCATGTCGGCGATCTCCTGCCGGGTCGGCAGCACGCCGGCCTCGGACTCCTCGGTCGCCTTGACGATCATCATGACGCGCATCAGGTGTGTCTCCTGTCCCGTTGCTGCCCCCTGATGACCAGCCTCCCCGCCGGCGGACGCCAGCCGGGCGCCCCGGCCGCCGTGTCGCCGGTTTTTCGCGAGAACGGGAGCGGGCCCTCCCGGAAATCTCCGGAAGGGCCCGCCGGTCGCCGAAACGTGCCGGCTCAGAACTCGTCGTCGAACGCGACCGTGCCCTCGACCGCCACCTGGTACGCGGAGGCGCGGCGCTCGAAGAAGTTGGTCAGCTCCTGGACGTTCTGCAGCTCCATGAAGGAGAACGGGTTCTCCGAGCCGTAGACCGGGGCGAAGCCGAGGCGCTGGAGGCGCTGGTCGGCGACGCACTGGAGGTACTCGCGCATGGACTCGGTGTTCATGCCCGGCAGGCCCTCGCCGCACAGGTCGCGGCCGAACTGGAGCTCCGCCTCGACGGCCTCCTTCAGCATGTCGGTGACCTGCTGCTGGAGCTCGTCGTCGAAGAGGTCGGGCTCCTCCTGGCGGACGGTGTCCACGACCTCGAACGCGAAGTTCATGTGCATCGTCTCGTCACGGAACACCCAGTTGGTGCCGGTGGCGAGGCCGTGCAGCAGACCGCGCGAGCGGAACCAGTACACGTACGCGAACGCGCCGTAGAAGAACAGGCCCTCGATGCACGCGGCGAAGCAGATCAGGTTGAGCAGGAAGCGGCGGCGGTCGGCCTTCGTCTCCAGCCGGTCGATCTTCTCGACCGAGTCCATCCACTTGAAGCAGAACTGCGCCTTGTCGCGGATGGAGGGGATGTTCTCCACGGCCGCGAACGCCGCCGCGCGCTCCTCCGGGTCGGGCAGGTAGGTGTCGAGCAGCGTCAGATAGAACTGGACGTGCACGGCCTCCTCGAAGAGCTGCCGCGACAGGTACAGCCGCGCCTCGGGGGAGTTGATGTGCTTGTACAGCGTCAGCACGAGGTTGTTGGCCACGATCGAGTCGCCGGTCGCGAAGAACGCGACGAGCCGGCCGATCATGTGCTGCTCGCCCGGGGAGAGCTTCGCGAGGTCGGCCACGTCGGAGTGGAGGTCGACCTCCTCCACGGTCCAGGTGTTCTTGATCGCGTCGCGGTAGCGGTCGTAGAAGTCCGGGTACCGCATGGGACGCAGGGTCAGCTCGAAGCCCGGGTCGAGCAGGTTCTTCTGAGTAGAGGCTTCCGGCACGGAGTGCTGCCCTTCAGGGGTGGTGGTCGGGCGACGGGCGGGCATTACTGGCAGGCCTCGCAGGACTCGGGGTTCTCAAGGGAGCAGGCGATGGCGTCCGCGTCGGGCGCGGCCTGCTGGACGGGGACGGTGGCGGGGGCGCTCGAAGCGGAGGAGCCGCCACCGGACGCCGCGCGGGCGATCCGGGTCGCCGGACGCGAGCGCAGGTAGTACGTGGTCTTGATGCCCTGCTTCCAGGCGTACGCGTACATCGAGCTGAGCTTGCCGATGGTGGGCGAGGCCATGAACAGGTTGAGCGACTGGCTCTGGTCCAGGTACGGGGTGCGGGCCGCGGCCATGTCGATCAGGGCGCGCTGCGGGATCTCCCAGGCGGTGCGGTAGAGGTCGCGCACCTCCTGCGGGATCCAGTTCATGTCCTGGATCGAGCCGTTGGCGTCGGTCATCGCGTCACGCGTGGCGCGGTCCCACACGCCGAGCTTCTTCAGGTCCTCCACCAGGTAGGTGTTGACCTGGAGGAACTCACCGCTGAGCGTCTCGCGCTTGAACAGGTTCGACACCTGCGGCTCGATGCACTCGTAGACGCCGGCGATGGACGCGATCGTCGCGGTCGGCGCGATGGCCAGCAGCAGCGAGTTGCGCATGCCGACGGAGGCGATCCGGGCGCGCAGCGCGTCCCAGCGCTCGGCCCAGGTCGGCTCGGTGTTCGGGTAGTGGTCCGGGTGCAGCACGCCGCGCGCGGTGCGGGTCGCGGACCAGGCCGGGTGCGGGCCGTGCCGCTCGGCGAGGTCGGCGGACGCCTCGTACGCCGCGAGCATGATCCGCTCGGAGATCCGGGTGGACAGCGCCTTCGCCTCGGGGGAGTCGAAGGGCAGCCGCAGCCGGAAGAAGACGTCCTGGAGGCCCATCAGGCCCAGACCGACCGGCCGCCAGCGGGAGTTGGAGTTCCCCGCCTGCTCGGTCGGGTAGAAGTTGATGTCCACGACGCGGTCGAGGAAGGTGACGGCCGTGCGGACCGTGCGGTCGAGCTTCTCCCAGTCCATCTCGCCGTCCGCGCCGAGGTGGGCGGCGAGGTTGACGGAGCCGAGGTTGCAGACCGCGGTCTCGCCGTCGTTCGTGACCTCCAGGATCTCCGTGCAGAGGTTGGAGGAGTGGACGACCTGGCCGGGCTCGGCGGTCTGGTTGGCGGTGCGGTTGGCGGCGTCCTTGAACGTCATCCAGCCGTTGCCGGTCTGCGCCAGGGTGCGCATCATCCGGGCGTAGAGCACCCGCGCCGGGATGGTCTTGACGGCCTTGCCCTCGGCCTCGTACCGGCGGTACGCGGCGTCGAACTCGTCGCCGTACAGGTCGACCAGGTCCGGGGTGTCGGCCGGGGAGAACAGCGACCAGTCGGCGTCGGCCTCGACGCGGCGCATGAACTCGTCCGGGATCCAGTGCGCGATGTTCAGGTTGTGGGTGCGGCGGGCCTCTTCGCCGGTGTTGTCGCGGAGCTCCAGGAACTCCTCGATGTCCGCGTGCCAGGTCTCCAGGTAGACGCAGGCCGCGCCCTTGCGCCGGCCGCCCTGGTTGACGGCGGCGACGGAGGCGTCGAGCGTCCGCAGGAACGGCACGATGCCGTTGGAGTGGCCGTTGGTGCCGCGGATCAGCGAACCGCGCGAGCGGATGCGGCTGTAGGACAGACCGATGCCGCCCGCGTGCTTCGACAGCCGCGCGACCTGGTGGTAGCGGTCGTAGATCGAGTCCAGCTCGTCCAGCGGCGAGTCCAGCAGGTAGCAGGACGACATCTGCGGGTGGCGCGTGCCGGAGTTGAAGAGCGTGGGGGAGGACGGGAGGTACGAGAGCGTGCTGGTGAGGCGGTAGAGCTCGGCCACGTCCTCCAGGGCGCGGACCGAGTGGTCCTCGGCCAGACCGCAGGCCACGCGCAGCAGGAAGTGCTGCGGGGTCTCGATCACGTTCCGGGTGATCGGGTGGCGCAGCAGGTAGCGGCTGTGCAGGGTGCGCAGGCCGAAGTAGCCGAAGCGGTCGTCGGCGCCGTCGGCGAGCGCGGCGTCGACGAGGGCGTCGAGGCGCTCGGCGTGGGTGCGGACGAACGCGGCGGTCTCGTCGGCGATCAGGCCCTCGCGGTGGCCGGTGGCGACGGACGCGGAGAAGGAGACCGCGCCCTGCCCGGCCGCCTCCTCGGCGATGGCGAGCGTGAGGAGCCGCGCGGCGAGCCGCGAGTACTCGGGCTCCTCGGAGATCAGCCCGGCCGCGGCCTCGGTGGCCAGCGAGCGCAGTTCGGCCTCGTCCGACCCGGGGTGCCGGCCGCGCAGCGCGGCGGCGGCGACCTTGCCGGGGTCGGTGGCGGGCAGATCGGCGGTGAGCTCCGTCAGGGTGCGCAGGAGCGCGGTCCCGGGGCCGCCGGTCGCTACCGTGTCCGCCTCGGGCGCTGAAACCGGACCTGAAGCTGGTTCCGCGGGCGCGATCGTCACGTGTGGCTCTCCCTCGCTCGGCTGGGGGCCCGGCGGGAGGGCAGGGGGGCGCGCACGCGCAGGCGGCGGCGTACGGAGGCCGTACGAGGCGTGCGCGCGGGCGTCCACCGGCCCAACCCGCGAGGCCCGGACGTGTTCAGACGCCGTACCGGGCGGGCCCGGTGATGGCGTGCTGCCGGCAGGTCCTCGGACTGCGGAACGGGTGGATTGGGCCCGTACGTACACCGTTGCGGGACAGTTCCGGATTTCCACCGGATTCCCCTGCGGCGACAGCGAGCACGAGCATACATCTAGTGCCGACGGTCGCGCGTGCCCCCACATGTTGTGTCGTCCCGTCATGAGGCGGTCGCGGAATGTGCTAACGGGAAGGGGGCCGAGCCGCCGTTCACGGAAGCGATCGCCACTCGCCGGGCGGGAGAAGGGCGGGGCGCTCGGGCTTCACGAAAGCGTAGGCGGACCTGTTCCAGGGATCGGGCCCGCCGGGCGGCAGAACGTCCGTACGATCCGCTCATGTCGAACGGGAGATCGATCACAGTCGGGCCCGAAGTCGTCCTGACGCGCGGCGGAACCACGGCCTCCTTCGACGGGGCGCGCCTGCGTGTCGGCCGGGACCGGACGGTATGGACGCTGCCCCTCCGGGCGCTGGACTCCGCGGCATGGACCCCGGACGGCGCGGTGCGGGTCGGCATCCACGGGGACCCGGGCCGGCACGACCACGGCCTCGGCCGGGCCGTGGTGCTGCGGGCGCCCAACCGTCGATCCGCGGAGGCGTTCCTCGCGCGGGGTGGTCACCAGCCTCGTCGGGGGCGGGGCGCGGCGTCACCTCCGTGGTGACCGCTTGGGGGTCCTCCCCGGCGGCGTACGAGGGGCGCGTCGAGCTCGTCTACGACCCCGAGGACCCCAGGCGAGCCAGTCGGCCCCTCACGGTCGGCTTCGCCTTCCGGACCCTGTTGCTCGCGGCTGTGGCCCTCGTTCCCACGCTGGTCTTCCTCTCCTGCGTCCGCTCCAACCTGCCGTGGTGACGCCCCATGCCCGGCCCGTGCCGCCCTGGCCGCCGGCGGCCGTCACCACGACGCGGACTCCCGCGACCTCGGCCACCTGGCCGGCGGCAGGGAGGCGGGCCGCGCCGGGGGACGGCCGTAACCGCCCTGGGCGTCAGTGCCCGCCCGGCGCTCCCGCCGTCGCCGGGGGCAGCTCCACCTGGACGCCCGGGTCGCCCGCGTCCGCCGTGTAGTCGGAGGGGCGCGTCGCGTCCACGCCGTCCGGCACCTTGGTGGCCCGGAAGACGAGGGTGAGGACGACGGCGACCAGGACGTTCAGCGCGAAGGCCGTGAGCCCGATGTACCCCTTCTCCCCGATCAGAGGGATGACGTTGGTGTTGCCGAAGTGATCCTGCGTGGCACTCGGGGTGTCGTACGCGCGCCAGGTGCCGTAGATCATGCCCACCGCCCAGCCCGCCAGCAGCGCCCAGCGGTGGAACCAGCGGGTGAACAGGCCGCCGACCAGGGCGGGGACGGTCTGGAGGATCCAGATGCCGCCCAGCAGCTGGAAGTTGATGGCGACCGTCTTGTCCATGGTGAGGACGAAGACGAGCGCGCCCACCTTCACCAGCAGCGAGGCCAGCTTGGAGACCTTCGCCTCGTGCGCGGGCGAGGCGTCCGGCCGCAGGAAGTCCTTGTAGATGTTGCGGGTGAAGAGGTTGGCGGCGGCGATGGACATGATGGCCGCCGGGACCAGGGCGCCGATGCCGATCGCCGCGAAGGCGACGCCGGCGAACCAGTCGGGGAACATGTCCTCGAAGAGCTGCGGGATGGCCAGCTGGCCGTTCTTCACCTTGACCCCGGCCGCCACCGCCATGAAACCGAGCATGGCCAGCAGGCCCAGCATCAGCGAGTACAGCGGCAGGATCGTGGTGTTGCGGCGGATGACGTTGCGGTTCTTGCTGGAGAGCACGGCCGTCACGGAGTGCGGGTAGAGGAAGAGGGCCATCGCCGAGCCGAGGGCGAGCGTCGCGTACGCCCACTGCGCGTCCGGCCCGGTCGCCAGGGCGCCGCGCGGCTTGCCCGTGTCCGGGTTCTTGACGGAGAACGCCTCGCCCGCCTTGGCGAAGATGTCGTCGAAGCCGCCCAGTTTGATGGGAATGTAGATGATGGCGACCGCGATGACGATGTAGATGAGCGCGTCCTTGACGAACGCGATCAGGGCCGGGGCCCGCAGCCCGGAGGAGTAGGTGTAGGCGGCGAGCACACCGAAGGCGATGAGCAGCGGCAGGTCCTTCATAAACCAGTTCGACCCGCCGCCGACCCCCATCACGTCCAGAACCGCCTGGATGCCGACGAGTTGGAGCGCGATGTACGGCATCGTGGCGAGGAGGCCGGTGAGGGCGAGCGCCAGCGACAGGCCCCGGGAGCCGAAGCGGCCCCGGACGAAGTCGGACGAGGTGACGTAACCGTGCTTGTGCGACACCGACCACAGGCGCGGGAGGAAGGTGAAGACGAGCGGGTAGCAGAGGATCGTGTACGGCACGGCGAAGAACCCGGCCGCGCCGCCGGCGTAGACGGCCGCCGGCACGGCGACGAAGGTGTACGCCGTGTACAGGTCGCCGCCGAGCAGGAACCAGGTGATCCAGGTGCCGAACGAGCGCCCGCCGAGCCCCCATTCGTCCAGGTTGTCGGCTTGCTCCGCCCGCCGCCACCGCGCCGCGTAGAAGCCCATGACCGTGACGGCCAGGAAGAAGATGATGAAGACGGTGAGCGCGACACCGTTGACGCCGTCCTTCACGGCCGCCCACCCCGCTTCCGGTCCCGCTCCTGCCGGCGCACGAGCACGTAGGCGACGGTCGTCAGCGCGGTGGAGACGATCACCCAGAGCATCTGGTACCAGTAGAAGAACGGTATGCCGATGAACGCGGGCTTCAGCCGGGCGTAGGAGTCGACCCAGAGCATCGCGCCGAACGGCAGGGCGAGGCAGACGCCGGCGACGGCCATCGGGAGGGTCACGACCGGCTTGCGGCGGCCGTCGGCGGGTGGTGCGGAAGCGGGTGGTTCGGACATGCGACGGCTCCGTCCCCGTGCGGTCGGCGGCATGGCGCGACGCTCGCTGAGCGATTCCTCGCGGCGCGATCATTCGCGTAATGCGCACGAAATCTAGGGGAGGGAGCCTCCGGTCGTCACCCCCTGTCCGGATATCGGTATGGCAACATCAAGTTCCTTGGCGGGTGAGGTGGCAGAGGGTGGGCGCCCGTCGGTGATCGCCCCTGATGCCGCGTCCGGCCGCGCATAGGCTGACGGGCATGCGCGAGAAACCTTTCGACCTCGTCATCTTCGACTGCGACGGCGTGCTGGTGGACAGTGAACGGATCTGCGTCCGGGTCGAGGCCGAGTATCTGGCCGAACTCGGCGCGCCTTTCACCGAGGCGGAGATCATAGAGACGTTCGTGGGGTCCCCGCCGGAGGTGGTTCGGGCGGCGGTCGGGGAACGTCTGGGCCGGCCCTTGCCCGAGGACTGGTGGAAGCCGTACGAGCAGCGGTACGTGGACGCGTTGGCCGCCGAGTTGACGGCCGTGGAGGGCGTCGCCGAAGTGCTGGAGGAACTGGACGTCCCCTTCTGCCTCGCGTCCAACGGCGGCCACGCCGGAATCCGCAGGAATCTGCGGACCGTCGGGCTCCACAACCACTTCGACGGGCGCGTCTTCAGCGCCGAGGACGTGGCACGTGGCAAGCCCGCCCCCGACCTCTTCCTGTACGCCGCCCGAGCCCTGGGCGCCGACCCGAGCCGGTGCGCCGTGGTCGAGGACAGCCGGTACGGAGTCCGGGCCGCTCGCGCGGCGGGCATGCGGTCCTTCGGTTACGCCGGCGGACTGACGCCCGCCGCCTGGCTGGAGGGGCCGGGCACGGTCGTCTTCGACGCCATGCGGGAGCTGCCGGCGCTGCTCGCCGCGGGGTGAGCGGGCGCTCCGGCGACGGCAACGCGGTTGTGACGCACGGTGCTTGTGAGCGTTCGTGGTGTCTGCGATGATCGCGCAATGCTGAGCATCGGAACGCTGGTTCTGGGCGTCGACGACATGGAGCGGGCCGCCGGGTTCTGGACGCGGGCCCTCGGGTACGTGCCGCGCGACGGTGCCGTCGACGCGTCCTTCACCGTCCTGGTACCGGCCGCCGGGGGTGCCGGCCCCCGGCTGTCGCTGATGCCCAGCGACACGCCGGCCGACCGGCACCCGCGCGTCCATCTCGACCTGTACGCGAACGACGCAGCCGAACAGGCGGCGGAGATCGAGCGGTTGCTGGGGCTCGGGGCCGAACGGGTCGACTGGGACCGCTATCCGGAGGACCCGGACTTCGTCGTCCTCGCGGACACGGAGGGGAATCGCTTCTGCGTGATCGACATGAGTCACGGCTGACCGGCGGCGAGTCCCCGTGCCGTGCCGGTCCCGCTTCGGTCAGAGGAAGTCGGCGTGCAGCGTGGACGGCACCTCGGCCGCGTACGCCCGCAGCGCGTCGTCCAGGGAGACGCGCCCGCTGAGGAGCAGCTCCAGCAGCTCGTTCTGCGGCCGGTAGTGGCAGGACCCGCACAGCGCGGTGGACAGGGGGTCCGTGGCCTCCCAGGCGGCGTGGGCCGCGCCGTCCAGGACGCCGGGCCAGCCGTCCGTGACGACGTCACCGAGGCGGTAGCGGGGGTCGGGGCTCACCTGGAGGCAGGGGTGGAGCCGTCCGCCGGAGTCGACGGCGGCCGTGAAGCGGCTGTAGTGGCAGCGGCCGAAGCGGGCCCGGCGGTCGCCGCCGGGCGGGGCGCCGGCCGGATGCGGCGGCCGGACTTCGAACGCGTCGTCCGCGAGCAGGGCGGCCCGGCGCAGGGCCGGAGCGGCGTCCGCCCGGTCGGCGTGCCCGTCGGCGTCGAAGCGGATGTAGTGGGCCCCCGACTCCCGGGCCGCGCGGGTGGCGGGCAGGATCCCGTCGTGGTTGCGCTCGGTGATCACGTAGTGGAAGCCGATGCGGAAGTCCGGATCGATCGCGGACTGCCGCAGGTCACCGACGTGTTCGAGGAGCGACGCCAGGGCCCGCCGGCCGGGTCCGGCGTTCCCGGGGCGGAACGCGGACTCCACCGCCGCCGTGAGCGCCACCCGCACCCAGGTGTGGGTGGAGGCGACGCACTCGGCCGTGTCCGGGCGGCCGAGCCGGGTGCCGTCGGTGACCAGCCCCAGGCGTAGGCCGGCCTCGTGGCCCGCGTCGCAGACGGCGGGGTAGCCGGGGTGGCTGGTGGCCTCGCGGGCGCCCCGGAAGGTCACCGCCCGGCCGCCGGCGGCCGCGAATCCGCGCAGGAGTGAGACGGCCTTCTCGGTCGGGAGCGCGTTTTCCGGGGAGGAACGGTCCCGGGCCGGGCCGACAACGTCCGTTCCGTTCCGGTCTTCCGGCTGGTGAACGGCGGTAGGGCCCATGATGTCGAGCCGGATGTGCACCGGCCGGATGTCCCGGCCTTCGACGAAGCGGCGCAGCAACTCGCCGTGCGCCAAGACCTTCTGCGGGGAATGCGCCGGGCCGAGACCGGGCGGCCCGGAACGCCGGCCGCCGCCCTGCGGAGCGGTCCCGTCACGGCTCCGCACGCCCGCGGTGTCGTCCATGATCGTCCTCTCGCGAGGCAGCGGTCGGGCGCCGGTGACACTATGAGCCGCCGTGTTGACCGTCAATAGGAATGGGCCGGGGGCCGGTCGTTCCGCCGGCTCCCGGCACCGTCCCGTCCGTCGAGCTTTATAGCGGCCCCCCCGATCACCGCCGATCCCGTGCGATCGCCCCTGAACGGGCTTTCGCGGCGAGCTCCGGCGACTTCCCCGGGCGGCCGGCCTCGCGGCATGGGTCCTATTCCGACGCGGGCCGCCGCAGCCGGGCGACGAACTTGTAGCGGTCCCCCCGGTAGACCGAACGCACCCACTCCACCGGCGCGCCGTCCGCGTCCCGTGAATGGCGGGACAGCAGCAGCATGGGGAGTCCGACGTCGGTGCCGAGCAGTCCGGCCTCGCGCGGGGTGGCGAGCGAGGTCTCGATGGTCTCCTCGGCCTCGGCCAGGTGGACGCCGTAGACCTCGGCGAGCGCCGTGTACAGCGATGTGTACTTGACGAGGTTCCGGCGCAGCGCGGGGAAGCGCTTCGCCGAGAGGTGGGTGGTCTCGATGGCCATGGGCTCGTCGCTGGCCAGCCGCAGCCGCTCGATGCGCAGCACCCGGCCGCCGGTGGTGATGTCGAGCAGGCCGGCGAGGCGGTCGTCCGCCGTGACGTAGCCGATGTCGAGGAGCTGCGAGGTGGGTTCCAGGCCCTGGGCCTTCATGTCCTCGGTGTAGGAGGTCAGTTGCAGCGCCTGGGAGACCTTGGGCTTGGCGACGAAGGTGCCCTTGCCCTGGATGCGTTCCAGGCGCCCCTCGACCACCAGCTCCTGGAGGGCCTGGCGCACCGTCGTGCGCGAGGTGTCGAACTCCGCGGCGAGGGTGCGTTCGGGTGGCACCGGTGTGCCGGGGGGCAAGGTTTCGGTCATCTCCAGCAGATGACGTTTGAGCCGGTAGTACTTGGGGACGCGAGCCGTCCGCACACCGCCGGCGGTGCTGCCGTTCTCCGCTGTCCCGCCCTCGGTCGCCATGGCGTGCCTTCCCGACTCCGATCCTGCTGCCGTCACCGGCTCCTCCGTCTATCGCGGTCACATGGTGGCACGGGCAGTGCCCGAGGGGACCGGAGACGCCCAGGTCGCCCCTCAGGTGTCGGTCCGGTAACGGAGCCGACAGCGACTCTTATACACCCTTGACACCCCAAAAGGTCTAGGCCAAGCTGCGGGCACTGGTCTAAACCATTAAAGACCACTTTTCGGTCCTGAGGAGAGTGCTGTGAAGCGTGGGCTCATAGCGGCGACAGGTGTCGCGGCCTTGTTGGTGAGTGTGGCTGCTTGTGGGTCCGACGGCGGCGACAAGGATTCCGGTTCCGGGGACACCAAGGGCAAGACCCTCACCGTCTGGTTCATGGACGGCTCGAACCCGGCCAAGTGGACCGAGGCCGTGAAGACCGAGTTCGAACAGAAGACCGGCGCCAAGCTGGATGTCCAGATCCAGAAGTGGGACAACATCCAGCAGAAGCTCACCACCGCGCTCTCCGAGTCCACGCCGCCCGACGTCTTCGAGATCGGCAACACCCAGACCCCGTCCTACGCCGCCACCGGTGGCCTCGCCGACCTCGAGGACCTGAAGAAGGAGATCGGCAAGGACTGGACGGACTCCCTCAACAAGCCCTCCGTGTTCGAGGGCACCCAGTACGCCGCACCCTGGTGGGCCGCCAACCGCGTCGTCATCTACAACAAGAAGGTCTTCGCCGACGCGGGCGTCAAGGACATCCCCAAGACCCGCGCCGACCTCTTCAAGGCGTTCGAGGCCATCCAGAAGAAGGGCGACGCCGAGCCGCTCTACCTGCCCGGCCAGAACTGGTACTTCTTCGACGGCCTCACCATCGGCGCCGGTGCGGACCTGGTGAAGAAGGACGGGAACAAGTGGGTCTCCAACCTCGCCGACCCCAAGGTCGGCAAGGCCATGGAGGTCTACAAGCAGTACCAGGCGTTCAGCAAGGCGCCGAAGGACAAGGACGAGGCCACCCCGCAGCAGGCCGACGTCTTCGCCAAGGGCAAGACCGGCGCGTTCATCGGCATGGGCTGGGAGGCCGACACGGCGATCAAGGCCAACCCGGAGATCAAGAAGGACATCGGCTTCTTCACCATCCCGGGTGAGACCGCGGACAAGCCCGAGGGCGTCTTCCTCGGCGGTTCCAACCTGGCGATCGCCGAGCGCAGCAAGAACAAGGAACTCGCCGAGGAGTTCCTGAAGATCGCGCTGTCCGACAAGAACGAGGGCGCCCTCGTCAAGGAGGTCGGCTCGATCCCCAACAAGGAATCGCTGCTCTCGCAGGTGGGCGGCAACGGCGCCGGCGCGGCCGCGGCCCCGGCGGCCAAGGGCGGCGGCACCACCCCGCTCATCCCGGAGTGGGCGGCGGTCGAGAACGCCCCCAACCCGATCAAGGCGTACATGACCGCCGTGCTCAACGGCAAGTCGCCCGAGGACGCGGCCAAGCAGGTCGAGGGCGAGATGAACAAGCGCCTCAGCCAGAAGCAGTGACCCGCCCGCCCGGCACCACGCACGACCGTTGTACAGGGGAGAAGGCGGACGACGATGTCAGCGCAGACCGAAGAGGCGGCGGCCCGGCCCGCCGCCCGGACCGGCAAGGGCGGTGCGCCGCCCGCTTCCGGGGCATCCAAGCCGACGGGCAGGGCGGTCCCGTACCTGCTGATCCTCCCCGCGGCCGTGTTCACGGTGCTGCTGCTGGGCTGGATCATGGTGCAGAACGGCCTGCTGTCGTTCCAGAACCTCAACCGGCGGCAGCTCATCCGGCGCACCACCGAGTGGCTCGGCTTCGACAACTACACGGAGACGCTGGGGAACGAGGAGTTCTGGCGGGTCACCCTCCGGTCGGTCGTCTTCACCGCGGCCAACGTCGCGCTGATCATGGTCGTCGGCTGTCTGATCGGCCTGCTGCTCGCACGGCTCGGCACGCGGACGCGGCTGCTGCTCGCCCTCGGACTGGTGCTGGCCTGGGCCATGCCCACGGTCGCCGCCACCACCGTCTTCCAGTGGCTGTTCGCCCAGCGCTTCGGTGTCGTCAACTACCTGCTCGATCAGCTCGGCTGGCACTCCATGGCCGAGTACAACTGGACCAGCGGGCAGTTCTCCACCTTCTTCGTGATCACCGTGCTGCTCGTGTGGCAGTCCGTGCCCTTCGTCGCGATCAACCTCTACGCGGCGACGACCACGATCCCCAAGGAGCTCTACGAGGCCGCGGCCCTGGACGGCGCCGGCGTATGGAAGCGGTTCACCTCGGTGACCTTCCCCTTCCTCAAGCCGTTCTTCCTCGCCACGACGTTCCTCGAAGTCATCTGGGTCTTCAAGGCGTTCACCCAGGTCTTCGTCATCAACGAGGGCGGCCCCGACCGCCTCACCGAGACCCTGCCGGTGTACGCCTTCGTCGAGGGCATGAACAACCAGCACTTCGGCATGGGTGCGGCGATCTCCATCCTGACGATCCTCATCCTGCTCGCCCTGACCGCCTACTACCTGCGCCTGGTACTCAAGCAAGAGGAGGACGAGCTGTGAAGCGCTCCCTGATCGGCCGGATCTGGCCGGGGGCGACGGCGGTCGTCCTGTTCCTCGGCTTCGTCTTCCCCGTCTACTGGATGTTCGCCACGGCCTTCAAGGCCAACAAGGACATCGTCGGCGACACCCCCGTCTGGTTCCCCGCCCACCCGACGCTCGAACACTTCGAGAAGGCCGTGGACGCCGAGGGCTTCTGGACCTTCGTCGCCAACTCCTTCATCACCACGGCGGTCGCGGTCCTGCTGTCGCTCCTGATCGCCCTGCTGGCCTCCTTCGCCATCGCCCGGATGCGCTTCCGGGGCCGCCGGAGCTTCATCCTGGTGATGATGATGGCCCAGATGGCGCCCTGGGAGGTCATGGTCATCGCGTACTACATGATGGTGCGCGACGCCGACATGCTGAACAGCCTGCCGCCGCTCATCGCCATCTACACCCTGATGGTGCTGCCCTTCACCATCCTGACGCTCCGCGGCTATGTCGCCGCCGTGCCGAAGGAACTGGAGGAGTCCGCCATGGTCGACGGCTGCACCCGCGCCCAGGCGTTCCGCAAGGTGATCTTCCCGCTGCTGGCGCCCGGCCTGATGGCCACCTCCCTCTTCGGCTTCATCACCGTGTGGAACGAATTCCCCTATGTGCTCATCCTGAGCAAGGACCCCTCCGCGCAGACCCTGCCGCTCTGGCTCACCGGCTTCCGCACCACCTTCGGTGACGACTGGGGCGCCACCATGGCCGCCTCCTCCCTCTTCGCCGTCCCCATCCTCATCCTGTTCGTCTTCCTCCAGCGCAGGGCCGTCGGAGGACTGACCTCCGGCGCGGTGAAGGGCTAGCACTGCACTCATGGACACGCTGACCCGTGACGCGCTCACCGTTCTCCAGCCCGGCTTCACCGGGACCACCCCGCCCGACTGGCTGCTGCGCCGGCTCGGCGAAGGCCTCGCCGCCGTCGGAGTCTTCGGCCGCAATGTCGCCACCCCCGACCAACTGACCGCCCTCACCGGCCGGCTGCGCGCCGAGCGGGACGACGTCCTCGTCGCGATCGACGAGGAAGGCGGGGACGTCACCCGCCTGGAGGTCCGCACCGGCTCCTCCTTCCCGGGCAACCTCGCCCTCGGCGCGGTCGACGACCCCGGCCTGACCCGGGCCGTCGCCCACGAACTGGGCCGCCGGCTCGCCGAGTGCGGCATCAACTTCAACTGGGCGCCGTCCGCCGACGTCAACTCCGACCCCGACAACCCCGTCATCGGCGTACGCTCCTTCGGCGCCGACCCGGAACTCGTCGCCCGGCACACCGCCGCCTACGTCGACGGCCTCCAGGCGGCCGGCGTGGCCGCCTGTGCCAAACACTTTCCCGGCCACGGCGACACCTCCGTGGACTCCCACGACGACATGCCCCGGGTGGGCGTCGACCTGGAGACGCTCCACGCGCGTGACCTGCCGCCCTTCCGCGCGGCCGTGGCGGCCGGCACCAAAGCCGTGATGAGCGCCCACATCCTGCTCCCCGCCCTGGACCGACGGCTGCCGGCGACCCTCAGCCCCGACGTCCTGCACGGCCTGCTCCGCGCGCCCGCCGAGCGGGGCGGCCTCGGTTTCGACGGCCTCATCGTCACCGACGGCATCGAGATGCGGGCGATCTCCGCCACCTGGGGCATCGAACGCGGCAGCGTCATGGCCCTGGCGGCCGGCTGCGACGCCATCTGCGTGGGAGGCGGGCTCTCCGACGAGCTCACCGTCCTGCGGCTGCGCGACGCGATCGTCCGGGCCGTCCACTCGGGGGATCTCCCCGAGGAGCGGCTCTCCGACGCCGCGGCCCGTGTCCGCGCGCTCGCCCGCTGGGCCTCGAAGACGGGGGAGGGCGCGCGGGAGGGGAGCGCGCCCACCCCCGACATCGGGCTCGTCGCCGCCCGCCGGGCCCTGCGCGTCACCGCGACAGCCGACCACCGTCCCGCACCCGACGGCCCGGTCCACGTCGCCGCGTACACGCCGTCGGCCAACTTCGCCGTCGGCGACGAGACGCCGTGGGGAATCGCCGCCGACCTGACCCGCCTGCTCCCGGGCACCACGACCGGCACCTACGGCCCGGATGACGCCGCCGACACCGCCGCCGTGCTCCGGGACGCGGACGGACGCCCGGTCGTCGCGGTGGTACGGGACGTCCACCGCCACCCGTGGATGGCCGCCGCCCTCGCCGCCCTGGTCGCCGCCCGCCCCGACACCGTCGTGGTCGAGATGGGCCTGCCTCAGGCCCCGCCGACCGGAGCCCTGCACATCGCCACCCACGGCGCGGCCCGCGTGTGCGGCACGGCCGCCGCCGAGGCAGTGGCGGGCCGCCTGCCGACCTGAGCCCGCCGGGGGACGACCACTTCCTACCGGCTCGCCCGGTGCAGGACGGGTTCCGGTGCTCGCCCGGCATCGCGCGGGTCCCGAGGACCTCGCCCGGCACCGGGCGGGGACCGCCGGCTCCGGCACCGGGTGCCTGTCGACTCCCGGCACCGGGTGCCTGGCACTCCGGCGCCAAGGGCCCGGCGGCTCCCAGCGCCAGGGGAGTCCTGACGGTACGGTTCCCGGCTCTCCCGAGGGGGCGTCGGCTTGCCCGGACCTCCAGCTCGTCCCGTCCCGCACACCTCTCTCACCGGACCGCCGGGGCCCGGCCGAAGTCCTGCCGGGGCGGTCCGGTGTCCGGCCCGCCGGTGGTCGGGGACCCCGCGGCCCCGACCACCCGCGAAGCCGGTCGCTGAAGCCGGCCTCTACAGACCCTGCCAGCTCGGCTTCGCCGCGTACGTGGCGCGGAAGTAGTCGGCGAGCCGGAGCTGGGAGGCCGCCGCCTCGTCGACGACCACGGTCGCGTGCGGGTGCAACTGGAGCGCCGACGCCGGCACCAGCGCGGAGACCGGGCCCTCGACGGACCGGGCCACCGCCTCGGCCTTGCCCGCCCCGGTGGCCAGCAACACCAGGTGCCGCGCCTCCAGGATGGTGCCGATGCCCTGGGTGATGACGTGGTGGGGGACCTCGTCGATGCTGTCGAAGAACCGGGCGTTGTCCTGCCGGGTCTGCTCGGTCAGCGTCTTGATCCGGGTACGGGAGGCGAGCGACGAGCACGGCTCGTTGAACCCGATGTGCCCGTCGGTACCGATGCCGAGCAGCTGCAGATCCACACCGCCCGCCTCGTTCAGCGCGCGGTCGTACGCGTCGCACGCCCCCTGCACGTCCTCGGCGGTGCCGTCCGGGCCCATGAACGAGTCCTCGGTCAGCCCGAGCGGCTCCACCACCTGGCGCAGCACCGTCGAGCGGTACGACTCCGGATGGTCGGCGGGCAGGCCGACGTACTCGTCCAACTGGCAGATACGGGCGCGCGAGGCGTCCAGGGAACCCGAGCGGACCATGTCCGCCAAGGCGTCGTAGACGGGCAGCGGCGTCGAGCCGGTGGCAACGCCGAGCAGAGCGTCGGGCTTGCGGCTCAGCAGGGCGGCGATGGCCTCCGCGATGAGAGCGCCGCCTGCCTTGGCGTCCGGGACGATGACAACTTCCACGCTGGGCCTGCCGATCTTGGGATTGGGGTGGTATAGACCAATCTAACAGAGCCCGGCCCGTGGAGGCTGTTGCCCGCGCGCTACAGCAGGGCGCCACCCGTGGCGTCGATCCACTGCCCTGTTACCCACCGCCCCTCGTCCGAGGCCAGGAAGCCCACCACATCGGCTATGTCCCGCGGCTCCCCGACCCGCCGCAGCGGCGACATCTCGGCCATCGCCTCCCAGGCCGTCTTGTTCTCCTCGCCCCGCAGCCAGCCGGCGTTCAAGTCCGTGTCCACCACGCCGGGGGCCACCGCGTTGACCGTGATGCCGCGCGGACCGACCTCCTTGGCCAGGGTCATGGTGAAGACGTCGAGAGCGCCCTTGGTCATCGCGTAGGCGATGAGATCCGTCATCGCCGCCCGGCGGGACAGTCCGGTCGAGATGTTCACGATCCGGCCGCCGTCCCGCATCCGCTCCAGTCCGAGCTTGGTGACGAAGAAAGGGGCCTTGGTGTTCAGCGCGAAGACGTCGTCGAACTCCTCCGCCGTCGTTGCCCCGATCGGCTTGCGGACGCCGTCGGTCCCGGCGTTGTTGACCAGAATGTCGACCCCGTCCGCCTGTTCGTCGTACGCCGCCCACAGGGCCTCCGCGTCGCCCGACACCCCGAGCCGCGCCTGGATCGCGAAGGCGGAACCGCCCGCGGCCGTGATGGCCGCGACCGTCTCCGCGGCCGCCCGCTCGTCCCGTCCGTAGTGCACGGCCACTCGGGCGCCGTCCCGTGCCAGCCGCTCCGAGATCGCCCTGCCGATGCCCCGGCTTCCGCCCGTCACCAGCGCCGTCCTGCCCTTGAGCGTGCTCATGGAAGCCGCCCCCCTCTTTCTCTAGGGATCGTTACAGAAAGAAGGTAGCAGAGATTTTTGAGTGAGCGCTATAAAATTGCGGCATGGCGACGAAACAGCGCGGGCGACCCCGGTCCTTCGACCGGACCACGGCCCTGGAGAAGGCGATCATGGCCTTCTGGGAGCACGGCTACGAGTCCACCTCCATCGCGGACCTCACACGCAGCATGGGTATCGGCGCCCCCAGCCTCTACGCCGCCTTCGGCGACAAGAAGGCCCTGTTCAGCGCGGCGGTCGAGGAGTACGGGCACACCTACGGCGCCTTCCTCGGTCGCGCCCTCGAAGAGGAGCCCACCGTGCGCCGGGGCATCGCCCGGATGTTCCGCGAGGCCGCCGCCGAGTACACGACCCCCGGCCGCCCGCCCGGCTGCCTGGTCATCACGGCCGCCACCAACGCCACGGAGGCGTCGGCGGACGTGGTGGAGAGCCTGCGTGAGAAGCGGGAGGCGAACGTACGTGCCATAGAGCGGGGCATCGAGTCAGGCAAAGCCGCCGGGGAACTGCCTCCGGACGCCGACTCGCGCGCCCTCGCCCGCTTCGCGGCCGTCGTCATCCAGGGCATGTCGCAGCAGGCGCGCGACGGCGCGAGCCGTGAAGAGCTCGAAGCGGTGGCGGAGTTGGCGCTCCGGGTCTGGCCGGAAGCCGCCCCGGCCGACGGCTGACGGGCGGGACGTGAAGAAGGGGAGGGGCGCGGCTGCGCCACGGGCCGCGGCGCCTGGCGGGGACCCTCGACCCCGCCGGCACCGCAGCCCGGAGCTGATATCGGCCGGACCGGACACCGCGGGGTGTGCGGGCCCCGCGTCCGGAGCGGCCGACCGGAGGCCGTGGCGCGGTCAGGGCAGAGAGCGCCGGGCCTCGTGCCGCCCTCCTGTGCGGGGAGGGCGGAGCTTTACTTGTTCATTGTGGACTAGACCATTCGCTCCTGTCCATGCCCGCGCGCCGGAACTCCGCGTGTCCCGGCGGCGAATCACCGGTGTCGCACCGCTCACGGGTGGCGCCGCCCGTCCGGCGGGAGGCGGTCGTCCGACCGTCCGCGGGCAGGCGGGTACCGGCCCCTCCGCCCGCTCGGAAAAGCAATTAGGCTCACAGTCGTGCCCTCCATGAACGATCTCGTACGCCAGCACACCGCCCTCGACGGCTCCGATCTCGAATGGCTCCACCTGCTGGTCTCGGAGTGGCAGCTGCTCTCCGACCTCTCCTTCGCCGACCTCGTCCTGTGGATCCCCACGCTCGACGGCACCCGGTACGTCTCGGTCGCCCAGATGCGTCCCAACACCGGCCCCACCTCGTACCAGGACGACATGGTCGGCCACCTCGTCCCGCGCGGGCGCCGGCCCATGCTCGACGCGGCGCTCGACGAGGGAAGGATCGTGCGCGAGGGCGATCCCGAGTGGCGCGAGGAGGTGCCGGTCCGGGTGGAGTCCATTCCGGTCCGCCGCGAGGGGCGCGTGCTCGGCGTCATCGCCCGGAACACCAACCTCCTCACCGTACGGACGCCGAGCCGGCTGGAGCTCACCTACCTGCAGAGCGCCTCCGACCTGGCCCAGATGATCGCCGCCGGAACGTTCCCCTTCCCGGGGCAACAAGTCGACATGGACGCCTCGCCGCGCGCCGGCGACGGCCTCGTCCGGCTGGACGCGGACGGCATCGTCCAGTACGCCAGCCCGAACGCGCTCTCCGCCTACCATCGTCTCGGCCTCGCCGCCGATCTCGTCGGGCATCATCTGGGCGAGACCACCGCTCAGTTGGCGCCCTCGCGCGGTCCGGTGGACGAGGGGCTCGCGAAGCTCGCCAGCGGCTGGGCGCCGCGCGAGTTCGAAGTCGAGGCCAACGGCGGTGTGATCCAGCTGCGGGTCATTCCCCTCAAACCCAAGGGTACGCACATCGGTTCGCTCGTCCTCCTCCGGGACGTCACCGAACTGCGCCGTCGCGAGCGCGAGTTGATCACGAAGGACGCCACCATCCGGGAGATCCACCACCGGGTGAAGAACAACCTCCAGACCGTCGCGGCCCTGCTGCGGCTCCAGGCGCGCCGCATCGGCTCGGCGGAGGGGCGCGAGGCGCTGGAGGAAGCCGTACGCCGGGTCGGTTCGATCGCGATCGTCCACGAGACGCTCTCGCAGAACCTCGACGAACGGGTCGAATTCGACGAGATCGCCGACCGGGTGCTCGCCATGGTCGCCGAGATCTCGCCGGGTCGGGTCCACGCCCGCAGGACCGGCCGGTTCGGGGTGCTCGACGCGGAGGTGGCGACTCCGCTCTCGATGGTCCTGACCGAGCTGCTGCAGAACGCCCTGGAGCACGGCTTCGGTCCGGGGGAGCAGGGCACGGTCGAGGTGACGGCGGTGCGCGGCGGCACTCGTGCCGACACCCGGCTGCTGATCTCGGTACAGGACGACGGCCGGGGGCTGCCCGAGGGCTTCGACCCGCACCAGGCCGGCAACCTGGGCCTGCAGATCGTCCGCACGCTGGTGGAGGGGGAGCTCGGCGGCAGGTTCGACATGGTGCCCGCCTCCGAGCGGGGCACCCGAGTCGTCCTGGACCTGCCCGTCCGGCCGGGAAAGCCCTGATCGGACCCGGTACCGGCAGCCCCCGACGGGCCGGGCGACGGCGGGCACGGCACTGAGCCCCGGACCGTGATCGGTCCGGGGCTCAAAGCTTCACTGTGCGGTGCTGGTGGGCGCCCCCGATACGTCAGGGGCACTGCGCGCTGCGGCTCGGGGGCCGAGGGGGCGTCGTCAGGCGGTCGCGTTGCGAGCCCGGTTACGGGCGGCGCGGCGCTTCATCGCGCGGCGCTCGTCCTCGCTGAGGCCACCCCAGACGCCGGAGTCCTGGCCGGACTCGAGCGCCCACTGCAGGCACTGCTCCATGACGGGGCAGCGGCGGCAGACGGCCTTGGCTTCCTCGATCTGCAGCAGCGCAGGACCGGTGTTGCCGATGGGGAAGAACAGCTCGGGGTCTTCCTCGCGGCAAACGGCGTTGTGACGCCAGTCCATGGCTGCTCCATCTCCTCGTTATTGCGGCTACGTGGCTTGTGAATGTGAACGCTTTCACGAATCCCCCCGCAAGTGAAGGGCCGTTACCCAGTCGAGACTGGCTGCGGTCCAGGAAAGAGAGAGGGGGTTCGGGCAATCCGGGAAGCCGAGATGAGCGGCTGTCCCGATCGCCATGAAGAGACTCGCAAACCTCGGCGGCGGACACAACCCCTTCTGGAAAGTTTTTTTTGATTCCTCGGTGTCAGCTAGGTCACAGCCGTACTTCCAGGGGGTGGAACCCAGGCTAAACGTTCGAGTGGAAGGACTTTAGGCCCTCGCACTCACACAATCACACGCAGTGCACGGCGAACGCCTGTGAACGTCACGCTCGTACGCAACCCGAGGTGGTCACCGTCCATCTGAAACGGGAGTGGAGCCTGCGAATGCAAGGTGAAGGAACTCTGGTCATGGAGTGACACAGCGTGTCTGCCCTCGGGTCCGCGCTCCGGTGTGGACGTGAGCAGCCGGGTGATGTGGCGGCCGGCCGTGAGGGTCGAGAGCCTGGTGAGTCCCAGCACGTCAAGGCCGGTGTCGAAGGACGCTCGGGGCAGCGCGTAGATCGGCCGGTTGCCGAAGTACGTCCACGGCGACGTGTTGCAGATTATCGACATGACGAGATTCGCGAGTGGCTCCTCGCCAGGCCGTTCGAGGGTGATCGTCCCGTGCCGACGGTCGGACTCGCCGAGGAACTGACGCAGGAACTGTCGCACGTACAGGGAATGCGTCGAACGTTTGCCGCGCTCCCGCTGTTGCTCCACCCGGCCGACGACACCGGCGTCGAAGCCGAGGCCGGCGCAGAAGGTGAACCAGCGACCCGGCACCCCCTCGTCCTCGCTGCCCGGCGTACCGGCCGCGTGACCCAGGCCGATGATCCGCTCGTCACCGTCGCGCAGCGCCTCCAGCAGGGCGCCCGCAGCCTCTACGGGGTCGTTCGGCAGCCCCAGCGCGCGGGCGAACACATTGGTCGAACCGCCGGGCACCACCGCGAGGCGCGGCAGGCGCTCCGGGTCGGGGCCGTCGTGCAGCAGACCGTTGACGACCTCGTTGACCGTGCCGTCCCCGCCCAGCGCGACCACCAGCTCGGTGTTCCCGCTCTCCGCGGCGGCCCGCGCCAGGTCCCGCGCATGCCCCCGGTACTCGGTGGTGGCGACCTCGAGCTTGAGGTCACTGGCGAGCGCGTGCACCAGGACATCGCGGGTACGGGCACTGGTGGTGGTGGCCGAAGGATTGACCACGAGAAGCGCACGCATGCGCGCCAGCCTACCTACCTGTCGGTACACGACCCACCTCAGGTCTCGCCGTCGCGGCCGCCCGAGCCGCCGGATCACCCGGTACGCGACCGCTCGGAACGGGGCGGGGCTACCCTGCTGGGGTGAGCAGCAAGCAGTCCGCGTCGAAGTCCGCCCGTAAGAGCACCGCCCCCGAGGGCGGCGGGAGCAAGGCACCCGACGTCCCGGAGCCGGCCGGTCCGCGGCCCGCCCGGTTGACGGCCGCTGCCGCGCTGGCCGGCCTGGAAGGGCTGGCTCTGCTGGTCGGCGGGCTGTACATCCTGGTCATGGGGCTGCTGGGGAAGCCGGACAGCCCGCGGCAGGCGGTGACGGGTGGGGTGACCATGGTCGCGCTGTCCCTGCTGCCGCTGGCGGCGGCCCGCGGCCTGCTGCTGCGCCGCCGCTGGAGCCGGGGGCCGGCGCTCATCACGCAGCTCGTGGCGTTCCCCGTCGCCTGGTCGCTGATCAACGGGGGCGGCGCCCTGATCGCCGCGGGTGTGCTGCTGGCGCTCGCCGCCGTGCTCACGCTGGGGCTGCTGGTGAACCCGACGGCGACCGAGGCTCTGGGCATCGGCCCGCGGGAGTCCTGAGCCGGGCCACGGCGCTCCTGGCGCCGGGCCCGGGCGCCGGTGCGTCCGGTGCGGGACGACGGACGTTCCGCACCGTGGACGGGCCGGGCCTGGCGTTCCGCTCCTCCCGACGCCCGATCGTGGCGGTCGCTCCTCGGCTTACGTCTCGACGGCTTACTCCTCGACGAGCAGGCGCTCGCGGAGCTGGGCGAGGGTGCGGGCGAGCAGTCGCGAGACGTGCATCTGGGAGATGCCGACTTCCTGAGCGATCTGCGACTGTGTCATGTTCCCGAAGAACCGCAGCAGAAGGATCTTCTTCTCGCGGGGCGGCAGGTCCTCCAGCAGGGGCTTGAGGGATTCGCGGTACTCGACGCCCTCCAGGGCCTCGTCCTCCGCGCCGAGGGTGTCGGCGACGGCGGGCGACTCGTCGTCCGTGTCCGGCACGTCGAGGGAGAGCGTGCTGTACGCGTTGGCCGACTCGAGGCCCTCCAGCACCTCCTCCTCCGAGATGCCGAGGTGTTCGGCCAGCTCGTGGACCGTGGGCGCACGGCCGTGTCGCTGGGAGAGCTCCGCGGTGGCGGTGGTCAGGGACAGCCGCAGCTCCTGGAGCCGGCGCGGCACGCGGACCGCCCATCCCTTGTCCCGGAAGTGCCGCTTGATCTCGCCGACGACCGTGGGGGTGGCGTACGTGGAGAACTCCACTCCCCGGTCGGGATCGAAGCGGTCCACGGACTTGATCAGACCGATGGTGGCGACCTGGGTCAGGTCGTCGAGCGGTTCGCCGCGGTTGCGGAACCGCCGCGCCAGGTGCTCCACCAGCGGCAGGTGCATCCGCACCAGGTGGTTGCGGAGCTCCGCCCGCTCCGGGGAGCCGTCGGGAAGCGACCGCAACCGGGTGAACAGGGCGCGCGCTCCGCTGCGATCCTGCGGCTGACGCTGCTGTTCCTGCTGATCCATGTGGTCCGCCCGCTCCGGTCGGTCACTCGCCTCGTCCGGCTCCAGAGCCGCCGCGCTCCCCGGATGGTGCCGGACGGACTGATGCGGGATGGCCGGGGTGCGTACTTCCCGCGACGATGCAGTACTCACGGAGCCCCCTCTTCCGTCACGGCTGCCCGGGGCCGGCGCCGCGCTTCTTGTGCAGGCTGATGCTGACCGTGCGGTCGTCCGCGACGGTGGAGTCGACTTCGCCGGCCAGGGCGGAGAGCACCGTCCAGGCGAAGGTGTCACGCTCGGGCGCGCGACCGTCCGTGGTGGGTGCCGAGACCGTCACCCGGAGCGCGTCGCCGACGAGGCGGAAGACGCAGCTCAGTACGGAACCGGGCACGGCCTGTTGCAGAAGGATCGCGCACGCCTCGTCGACGGCGATGCGGAGATCCTCGATTTCGTCGAGGGTGAAGTCCAGTCGGGCCGCCAGACCGGCTGTCGCCGTCCGCAGGACCGACAGGTAGGCACCCGCAGCGGGCAGCCGGACTTCAACGAAGTCCTGGGTCGCCCCGGACTCGCCTGCGATGGGGGACACCCTCACCTCCAAGGTGACACAAGCTTCTTGAGCTTTGACGGGCGTCGGCCGTGCACCCTCCGGGAGAGGATGGCACAAGGCCGCCGCGGCACATTTCCGGCTGCGACGCTATCGCGATCTGGAGGTCCGCGCCGCAGGCCCACGACTGTCACTCATGGTAAACCCATGAGCACGGAAAGTGGCTAGGGGCTTGCGGTCTCAAATCGAAAGAGAAGTCGCCCTGTTGGGATTTTCGTCACTCTGCGCGAGTGCCGCAAGGGCGTGGAGCGGTTCACCCGATATCCGGTGCACCGTCCATTCGTCCATGGGCTCCGCGCCGAGCGACGCGTAGAAGCGGATCGACGGTTCGTTCCAGTCCAGTACTGACCATTCGAAACGCTGGTAGCCGCGCTCCACGCAGATCCGGGCCAGCTCGGCGAGCAACGCCCGCCCGTGCCCCTCGCCCCGCGCCGCGGGCCGCACGTACAGGTCCTCCAGATAGACACCGTGCGTGCCCGTCCAGGTGGAAAAGTTGCGGAACCACAGCGCGAAGCCCACCGGTTCACCCGCCGGTGCCGCGCTGCCCTCCGTAACCCCCGCTTCCGGACCGTCACTCTCCGCTATCAGGGCGAAGACCGCGGGGTGCGCTCCGAAAAGCGCTTCGCGCAGCTGCTCCTCGGTCGCCCGCGCGGAATCCAGCGCCCTTTCGTACGCCGCGAGTTCACGAATCATCGCGTGGATCGCGGGAACATCGGCGGGCGTCGCGGATCGGATCATGCGTGCATGCTAGCGGGCGGCACCGACAGCGCCCCGGGCGCCGACCCGGCCCGGGGGCGGAAAGTCAGGGATGCGTCGGGGTCGTATCAGGGGGACGTTCGACCGGACGCCGGGGAGCATCAAGGCATCAGGCGCCGGTCGGCATAGCACCAGCGCCAGGACTCGCCCGGCTCGAAGCTGCGCATCACCGCGTGGCCGGTCTCCTCGAAATGGGCGGTGGCATGCCGGTGCGGCGAGGAGTCGCAGCATCCGACATGGCCGCACGACAGGCACAACCGGAGCTGTACGGGGTGGCTGCCGGCCGCCGCGCACTCGGGGCAGGTCTCGCTCAGCGGGGCGGGTTCGGGGCGCGGCAGCTCGGCGCAGTGCGGACACTCGATCATGATGGCCAGGTTAGAAGGTGAGGAAACGGCATGGACACGGGTGGGGACCGATGGATGTGATGCCACTGCTGGTCCTGGTGGCCGGGAGCGCCGCCGTCGCGGGCGCCGCCCGCAGGACCCCCGTGTCCGCGCCGCTGCTGCTGGTCGCCGCGGGGCTCGTCGTGTCGTATCTGCCGGGCGTGCCGGACTACACGCTCGAACCGGACATCGTGCTGCCCCTGGTGCTGCCGCCCTTGCTGCACACCGCCGCACTGGACAGTTCGTACCTCGACCTGCGTGCCAACGCCCGCCCGGTGGCGCTGCTATCGGTCGGTTATGTGCTCTTCGCCGCGCTCGCCGTCGGCTGTACCGCCTTTCTGGTGGTTCCCGGGCTGCCGTTGACGGCGGCGCTCGTGCTCGGTGCCGTCGTGGCCCCGCCCGACGCGGTCGCCGCCACCGCCATCGCCCGCCGGCTGGGCCTGCCGTCGCGCATCACCACCATCCTCCAGGGCGAGTCCCTGGTGAACGACGCGACCGCCATCACCGCCTACAAGGTGGCGCTGGCCGCCGCGGTCGGCGAGGGCGCCACTTGGGCGGGCGGCCTACGGGAGTTCGCGGTGGCGGCGCTGGGCGGTGTCGGAGTCGGCCTCGTCCTCATGGTGCCGCTGCACTGGCTGCGCAAGCGGCTGCGCGACCCGCTGCTGCAGAACACCCTCTCGCTCCTGATCCCCTTCGCCGCCTACACCGCCGCCGAGCAGGTGGAGGCGTCCGGCGTGCTCGCGGTCGTGGTGGTCGGCCTCTACCTCGGACACCGGTCCTGGCAGGTGGACTTCGCCACCCGGCTCCAGGAGGCGGCTGTATGGAAGATGGTCGCCTTCGTCCTGGAGTCCGCCGTGTTCGCCCTGATCGGGCTTCAACTGCGCTTTGTCATCGGCGGTCTGGGGGAGTACGGGACGGGCGAGGCCGCCTGGTACGCGTTCGTCGTCTTCCTCGCCGTGGTCGTCGCCCGTTTCCTCTGGGTCTACCCGGCCACGTTCCTGCCCCGGCTGCTGTCCGCGCGGATCCGTGAGCGGGAACGGGAGACCACCGCCCGGGGTGCCTTCGTCGTGAGCTGGGCCGGGATGCGCGGGGTCGTCTCGCTGGCCATCGCCTTCTCGATCCCGGCCACCACCCACGACGGGGGCGCCTTCCCGGCGCGCAATCTGGTGCTGTTCCTCACCTTCACGACCGTCATCGGCACGCTCGTCGTGCAGGGGCTCACCCTGCCTCCGCTGATCCGCCTGCTCCGACTGCCGGGACCGGATCCGCGGTCCGCCACCCTCGCCGAGGCGCAGGCCCAGAGCGAGGCGTCCACCGCCGCGGAGCGCAGACTCGACGAACTCCTCGCCGACGACCGCAACGCTCTGCCCCAGCCGCTCGCCGACCGGCTGCGCGCCGTGCTGGAGCGCCGCCGCAACGCGGTGTGGGAACGGCTCGGCGCGGTGCACGAGACCACCGGGGAGTCGGCCGACGACACCTACCGCCGACTGACCCGAGAGGTCATCGAAGCCGAGCGGGAGGTCTTCGTGGCCCTGCGCGACGCGCGGCGGATCGACGACGAGATGCTGCGGACGCTGTTGCGGCGGCTGGACCTGGAGGAGGCCGCGGCGTACCGGGAGGAGGCGGCGGAATGAACGGACGAGGGCCCGGGCGGCCCGGGGCTCCGGGACGGGGACGGGGTGCGGGCGGTTCGCGCGCGAGCGGTTTCCGGTGCCGGCTCTTACTCCGGTTCCGGCGGCGGGTCGGGCTCGGGGTCGGGGCCGCCCGTGACGACGGCGGCGACCGTGGTGCCCGGCGGGAACGCCCCTTCCTCGGCAAGTGTCGTCAGGCCGTACAGCGCCTTGGTCACGTACAGCCGTTCCGGCGGCAGGCCGTGGCGCGTGGCGAAGTCGTCCGCGAAGGCGTCCAGATCGGGGGTGGTGCGAGCGTAACCGCCGCCGTGGAAGCGGTCGTCCAGCGACCAGTCGCCCCGGCGGCCGCCGAACGCCGCGGTCTGCAACCGTTCGACCTCCGCGCCCAGGAAGCCGCCCTTGAGCACCGGGAAGCCGAGGGCGCGCGTCCCCTCGCCGAGTCCCGCGGCCAGCCCGGCGAGCGTGCCGCCGGTGCCGCAGGCGACGGCGGCGACATCCCCCGGCCCGAGGACGGCGCGCAGCTCCCGGCCGAGCGCCGCGCAACCGTGGACGGCGGCGGCGTTGCTGCCTCCCTCGGGGACGATGTGGCAGCCGTCCGCTCCGAGTGCGGCCAGCACCTCCGGCTCGGTCTTGCGCCGGTAGGTGGCCCGGTCGACGAAGCGCAGCCGCATACCGTCGGCCACGCAGCGGGCGAGCGACCAGTTCAGCGGCCGGTCCGCGAGTTCGTCGCCGCGGACGACGCCGATGGTGGCGAAGCCGAGGAGGCGGCCCGCGGCGGCCGTGGCCCGCAGGTGGTTGGAGTAGGCGCCGCCGAAGGTGAGCAACGTGGTGCGGCCGGAGGCCGCGGCGGCCCGCAGGTTGGGCTCCAGCTTCCGCCACTTGTTGCCGGGCAGCCGGGGGTGTATCAGGTCGTCCCGCTTGAGCAGCAGCCGTACGCCGCGGCGGCCGAACCGTTCGTCGGTCAGCTCGACGACGGGGGACGGCAGCCTGGGGCGCAGGGCCGCGAGGTCCAGGGGCGCGGGGGAGTCGGGG
>NZ_JBPQTX010000044.1:0-31284 GCF_051386555.1 Streptomyces sp. URMC 126 | reverse complement strand
GCGCCCGGAGGGCGCTTCGGGGGTGCGGGGGCTCGCCCCCGCAAGAAACGGTGAGAGGGCGGGTCCGGGGCACAGCCCGCCGCAGGCGCCGTCTACTTGTCGATGTCCCCCACCACGAAGAACAGCGACCCCAGAATCGCCACCATGTCCGCGACCAGCGTCCCGGGCAGCAGCTCCACCAGCGCCTGGATGTTGTTGTACGAAGCGGAACGCAGCTTCAGCCGGTACGGCGTCTTCTCGCCCTTGGAGACGAGGTAGTACCCGTTGAGCCCGAGCGGGTTCTCGGTCCACGCGTACGTAGCGCCCTCCGGAGCCTTGAGGACCTTGGGGAGGCGCTGGTTGACCGGGCCGGGCGGGAGGTCGGCGAGGCGGTCGAGGCAGGCGTCGGCCAGGTCGAGCGCGTTGTGCGTCTGGTCCAGCAGGCACTCGAAGCGCGCCAGGCAGTCGCCCTCCTCGCGGGTGACGACCTTCAGGACGTCCGTCAGCTCCCCGTAGGCCAGGTACGGCTCGTCGCGCCGCAGGTCGAAGTCGACGCCCGAGGCGCGGGCGATCGGGCCGCTCACCCCGTAGGCGTGCACGGCCTCGCGGGAGAGGACGCCGACGCCGCGCGTCCGGCCGCGGAAGATCTCGTTGCCGAGGACGAGCCGCTCGTGGACGTCCATCCGCGAGCGGACCTCGGCGACGGCCTGCCGGGCGCGGCCCGTCCAGCCGGCGGGCAGGTCCTCCTTGAGGCCGCCGACGCGGTTGAACATGTAGTGCATGCGGCCGCCGGAGACCTCCTCCAAGACCGCTTGGAGCACCTCGCGCTCGCGGAAGGCGTGGAAGACGGGCGTGATGCCGCCCAGCTCCAGCGGGTAGGAGCCGAGGAACATCAGGTGGTTGAGGACGCGGTTCAGCTCGGCCAGCAGGGTGCGCAGCCACACCGCGCGCTCGGGCACCTCCATGCCCAGCATGCGCTCGACGGCCATGACGACGCCGAGCTCGTTGGAGAACGCGGACAGCCAGTCGTGGCGGTTGGCGAGCATGACGATCTGGCGGTAGTCGCGCGCCTCGAACAGCTTCTCCGCGCCCCGGTGCATATAACCGATCACCGGCTCGGCGCTGCGTACGCGCTCTCCGTCGAGGACGAGGCGCAGCCGCAGCACTCCGTGGGTGGAGGGGTGCTGCGGGCCGATGTTGAGCACCATGTCGGTGCTCTCCGCCGCGCCGCCGATGCCGACTGTCGTCTCCGTCATGGGAACAGTTTCTCAGCCGTGCCAGGGCGGTCGCGCGCTCGTGTCCTCCGTGAGGAGGTCCGCGCACTCCGGGCCGACGGGCTGGAGCAGCCAGCGGAAGCCGCCCATGCCGCCCGGCGAGGTCAGTTCGCCCGCCTCGCTCGCCGCCCCGAGGGCCCGTACGTAGGCGGCGGGATCGGAGGAGGCCAGGGTGAGCGGCGGCCGGCGGCCGTCCACGCCCAGGGCGCGGAGCGCGGCGCGCTGGCTGAGCAGCGTCGCGCCGGGTCCGGCGCAGGCGTCGAGGGCCACGTGCGCGGTGATGTCGCAACTGCCGTCGGGTACCGGACGGACCTCCCGGCCCTCCCGGAAGCCGGTGAGGGTGCCGAACGGCGGGCGGCCGGCGCGCTCGTGGGCGTAGTCGACGGCCACCGCCAGGCCGGACCGCAGGGTGCCGACCGCCCGGGCCCACGCCTCGTCCCGCGTCCGGCCGATCTCGGCGCGGCTGCCCGGCGGCGCGCCCTCCAGGGGCCACCAGCGGGCGAGCCACGCTGCGTCCGCGCCCGACACCGGGTCGCCGGGCAGCTCCTCGCCGTCCTCCTGGACGAGCACCTGGCGCGGGGTCCCGCCGCCGTCCGTCTCGACGACGTCCACAGGGACGTTGTCCAGCCACTCGTTGGCGAAGAGGAGGCCGCTCACCCCTTCGGGTGGCGCGTCCCGCCAGACGACGCGCTCGTCCAGTCCGTCGGGGCGGCCGGCGCGCTCCACGGCGTACGGGCGGAGCCGTCCGGCCAGTTCGGGCGGGCACTGCGCGAGCACTCCGGCGGTCAGTTCGCCGCGCCCGGCGCCCATGTCGACGAAGGCCAGTTCCTCCGGTGAGCCCAGGGCGCGGTCGACCCTCCGCAGCAGTTCGGCGACCGCGCCCGCGTACAGCGCGGACGCGTGCACGGAGGTGCGGAAGTGGCCGGCGGGACCCTCCGGGCGTCGATAGAAGCCGTGGGGTCCGTACAGGGCGGCTTCCGCCGCCGCCCGCCAGGTGCGCGTCCCGGATGTCATGGCCCCACGCTATGCGCCCCCGGCCGTTCGCATGCTCCCGCGTCACCCGGCGCTCTCCGCGTCCCTCCACCTTGGGGAGTAGGCGGAACGGGCCCGGATCGATCGCCGGAGGGACCCCGGCACAGGGGCGGGGTGCCTACGCTGGGTGACGTGCACCGCCTCTATGAATTCCTCCGCAGACACCCCACAGGTGTGGACAGCTTCTGGGCCGTGTTGCTGCTGGGGCTGTGCGCCCTGACGATGACCGACAGCGGGATGGTGAGCCCCCTCCACCGGGTCGGCATGGTCGGCGTCTCGCTGCTCATGTGCACGGTGCTGGCGCTGCGGCGCCGGATGCCGGAGAAGATGCTGATCCTGGCGATCGCCGTGGGGCTGGCCCAGCTGGTGTTCGGCATCGAGGCCAACATCTACGACGTCCCCATGCTGGTGATCGTCTACACGGTCGCGTCCGGTACCCGCCGCTGGGCCTCGCGGGTGGCGCTGGGCGGCGGCCTGGCGGCGCCCGTCCTGTACCTCTGGCGCTGGCCGGACAACTCCAGCGACTCCCTCACCCACGACCTCCTCGGCCTCGCCTTCGCCGCCTTCCCCTTCCTCCTCTCCTGGGTGCTCGGCGACCGGATGCGGACTCGCCGCGCCTACTGGGACCAGCTGGAGGAGCGGGCCACGCGGCTGGAGAAGGAGCGCGAGCAGCAGGCGAAGATGGCGGTGACCGCCGAACGCGCCCGGATCGCCCGCGAGCTGCACGACGTCGTCGCGCACAACGTCTCCGTCATGGTGGTGCAGGCGGACGGTGCCGCCTACGTCCTCGACTCCTCCCCCGAGCAGGCCAAGCAGGCGCTGGAGACCATCTCCGGCACCGGCCGCCAGGCGCTCGCCGAGATGCGCCGGCTGCTGGGCGTGCTGCGCACCGAGGACGGCTCCGCGCCGGCCGGCGAGTACGTGCCGCAGCCCGACGTCGAGCAGATCGAGGAGCTCGTCGAGCAGGTGCGCGGCGCCGGCCTGCCGGTCGACTACCGGGTCGAGGGCAGCGCCCGGCCGCTGCCGAGCGGCGTGGAGCTGACCGCCTACCGCATCGTGCAGGAGGCCCTGACCAACACCCGCAAACACGGCGGCCCGGACGCCGGTGCCAGCGTCCGGCTCACCTACTTCGACGACGGGCTCGGGCTGCTCGTCGAGGACGACGGCCGGGGCGCGCAGCACGAGCTGTACGAGTCGGGCGGCGTCGACGGCATGGGCCACGGGCTGATCGGGATGCGGGAGCGCGTCGGCATGGTCGGGGGCACGCTGGACGCGGGGCCGCGTCCCGGCGGAGGATTCCGGATCAGTGTGCTCCTGCCCGCCAAACCGGGCCGCTGAGCGCCCGGCACCCCCTCCGCTTCACTCCGAACACGATCCTCGAAAGGGACCCCCGCATGGCGATCCGCGTGATGCTCGTCGACGACCAGGTGCTGTTGCGCACCGGCTTCCGCATGGTGCTGGCCGCCCAGCCCGACATGGAGGTCGTCGCCGAGGCCGGTGACGGCGCGGAGGCCCTGGAGGTGCTGGCGGGCACCGAGGTGGACGTGGTGCTGATGGACGTCCGTATGCCGCGGATGGACGGCGTGGAGGCCACCCGCCGCATCTGCGCCCCGCAGGACCGCGAGCGGGCGCCCAAGGTGCTGATCCTGACCACGTTCGACCTGGACGAGTACGCGTTCTCGGCGCTCAAGGTCGGGGCCAGCGGCTTTATGCTCAAGGACGTGCCGCCGGCGGAACTGCTGGGCGCGATCCGCTCGGTGTACAGCGGCGACGCGGTGGTGGCGCCCAGCACCACCCGCCGGCTGCTGGACCGTTTCACCCCCATGCTGCCCGGCTCCGCGCGCGAGCCCGCCCACGCCGACCTCGACCGGCTGACGGGCCGCGAACGCGAGGTGATGCTGCTCGTCGCCCAGGGGCTGTCGAACGGGGAGATCGCGGCGCGCCTCGTCCTCTCGGAGGCGACGGTCAAGACGCACGTCGGCCGCATCCTGACCAAGCTCGGGCTGCGGGACCGGGTGCAGGTGGTGGTGATGGCCTACGAGAGCGGGCTGGTACGGGCCGGGGGCGGCGCCGGCTGAGACGCCCCGCCGGGTCCCGGGTTCAGCGCCCGGCCGCCCGCAGGACCCGCCGCGTCAGCGCGTGCGAGCCGAAGGCCGCCGCCCCCGCGACGGCCAGCCCGGCCGCCGCCCGCCGGGGAGCCGACGGCCGCAGGACTCCCGCCCGGCGCAGCCGCCCCCGGGCCCACAGCGTGAACGGCAGGACGACCAGCGGGGTGGTGGCGACGCCGGGCGTGTAGCCGCGGGTCGCCGCCGCCTGGGCCAGGTGGACGAGGCCGTGCAGGCCGAAGCCGTCCAGGGCGGCCTGGTAGAACGCGGAGCGCCCGCCCGTCCGCCGTCCCTCGGCCGCCGCGGCGCCGACGAACACGGCCATCGCCGCGACGGCGACGGGGAACTCCCGCCCGCCCATGGACTCGACGGCGCGCCAGGCCCGTTCCGGCACCCTCGGGTGGCGGGCCCGCAGCTCCGGGACGCGGGTGCGGACGAAGCGGTTCATCGCCGCCAGTTCCTCGGCGTCGTGTACGGCCCAGGCGGCGAGGAGGCCGAGGGTGGCGGCGGGGCCGAGGGGTCCGGCCGCCGGGCGGCCGGCCGTGAGGGTGTCCGGGTCCGGTCCCGCTGTGTGCTCCGTCATGAACGGCCAGTCTGGCGGGCCGCTTTGAGCTCGTCACCCCCTCGCGTCCCGGTTGTGGCTCAGGCCACGGGGGTCACGTCCGCGCTCACCAGCTCCTTCACCGCCAGCACCAGGTCGTGCGTGCTGGGATGCGTGGGCTGTGTGGGGTGGGCCAGGTATACGACGGCGGGCTCCGCGTCGGAGATCCGGACGAAGCGCACTCCGGGGTGGGCGTGGCTCTCGGCGGTGCCCGCGGCGGCGACGCCGATGCTGTCGCCGACGGCGATGACGTTCAGCCACTCGTCGACGTCCTGCACAGCGGTCCCGGTCGCCGGCCGCCGCTCCCGGCCCCACAGCGCCGGCCCCGAGGTGCTGTCCTCGCGCCACAGCGTCAGGGTCTCGCCGGAGAGCTCGGCGAGGGTGACCTCCGGCCGCGCGGCCAGCGGGTGGTTGTCGGGCAGGGCGGCGAAGCGGTCCTCCGTGTAGAGCGGGATGACGCGCAGCCGCGGGTCGCCGGGGTCGGCGCGGATCACGGCCGCGTCGGTCTCGCCGGTGGCCAGCCCGGCGGTGCCCTCGTCCCGGCGGCGCAGTTCCAGCGGGACGTGCGGGTGGTCGCGCCGCCAGGACCGCACCAGCGGGACGGTGGACCGGCCGAGCACCGCGCAGGAGTAGCCCAGGCGCAGCGGGCGGGAGACGGCGGCGGTGTCGGCGAGGGCGGCGTCGACGTGGGCGAGGATCGCCCGCCCGTGCTCGTACAGCGTGCGCCCGGCCGGAGTGAGGGCGAGCCGGCGGGAGGAGCGGTCGACCAGGGTGACGCCGACGTGGTGCTCCAGCCGGGCGAGGGTGCGGGACAGGGCCGGCTGCGTCAGGTGCAGCCGGGCGGCCGCGGCCGTGACGGTGCCTTCGTCGGCAATGGTCACGAGGGCCCGGAGATGACGCAGTTCCACATCCATGCGCGGGAAGCATAGTGCCTGCCCAGACGGCATTTCCGGGGGCGCGGCGGGCTTCGTACGGTCGGGTTCGGCAGCCGGTCCGCAGCTCGTGACGTCATGGCCTCGTGACGTCATGGCCTTGTGGCCCGGGGCCCCCGTGACTTCATGACCCCATGACCCCGTGACCTCGTGACCTCGTGACTTCGTGAAAGAGAAAACCGTGAAGATCCTCCTCGTCGGCGCCGCCGGCACCATCGGCCGCGCCGTCCACACCGTCCTGACCGGGCGCGGCCACCGGGTCGTGACCGTCGGTCGCACCGGCGGCGACCTGCGCGCCGATGTCTCCGATCCCGCCGCCGTCAGCCGGCTCTACGAGCAGGTCGACGGGCTGGACGCGGTCGCCGTCGCCGCCGGCGACGCCGTCTTCGCGCCGCTCGGTGCCCTGACGTACGACGACCTCGCCGCCACGCTGCGGAGCAAGGCCCTGAGCCAGCTCGAACTGGTCCGCCAGGGCGCCCGTCACATCGCCCCCGACGGTTCGTTCACGCTGGTCACCGGCCTGCTCACGCACGATCCCATTCCCGCGGGCGCGGCCGCCGCGGCGGCCAACGGCGCTGTCGACGCCTTCGTCCGCGCGGCGGCGGTGGAGCTGGCGCCGCAGCGGGTGAACGCCGTGAGCCCGGGCGTCGTCGCGGAGTCCGCGGACGCGTACGACAGCGCGTTCCCCGGGATGGAGACCGTGCCCGCGGAGCAGGTGGCGCGGGCGTACGTGCGGTCGATCGAGGGGCGGCTGACGGGAAGGACGTTCCGGGTCGGCTACTGAGCCTCGGCCGGGTGGATCCCGGGGGGTCCTACCGCAGGACCCCTTCCAGGAAGTCGCTCCCCAGCCGCGCCACCACCGTCAGGTCCAGCTGGTGCAGGACGTACCGCCCCCGGCGCCGGGTCGTGATCAGGCCCGCCTTCTTCAGCACCTTGATGTGGCGCGAGGCCTCGGGCGCGCTGATGTTGTGCTCGGCGGCCAGCTCGCCGGTGGTGCACGCGCTGCGCGCCAGCCACCGGCACATCCGCAGCCGCATCGGATGGGCCAGGGCCTCCAGCCGGCGTTCGATCAGCTCCAGGGAAGCGGGGCCGGCCGCCTCCGGGGAGCCGATCGGGTAGAAGATCGCCGGCCGCCACCCCGGGGCGTAGAGCACCAGCAGGTGGGGCCAGCCGAGGGTGGTCGGAAGGAGCGTGACGCCGGGGCCCGCCGCCGGGTCGAGGGCCGTGGCCCGGCCGGACGTCAGCTTGTCCACGTGGATCCGGGTGCCGGCCGCGTCCTCCTCCAGGGTGACGGCGGGTGACACCTCGGTCAGCGCCTCGCGCAGGCCCTTGCGCCGCAGCACCTCCGACTTGTGCCGGGCGTCGGCCGCGAGCTGCAGGGCGCCCCGGCGCCAGACGTCGGCGAAGAACGCCTCCTCGCAGTCCTCGAACAGGCGGCGCAGCCAGACCCTGACACCCTGCGGGTCGTCCAGCGTGCGGCGGGCGAACTCCAGCCCTCGGGGGCCCCGGGCCGCCGCCCGCTCCAGAGCCCGGTCGCGGGCCGCCTCGTCCCGCAGCGGTGACGCGGTGCCCGGGGAGTAGTAGTTGGAGCAGGTGAGTTCCAGCGCCGCCGAGACGAATTGCTCGTCGTCGAGCCGGTCGAGCAGGTCCAGTTCGTCCTTGAGCGTGGCGCCCGGGCGCCCTCCGGTGTCGGGCAGTGCGGCGAAGGCGCCGAAGACGTCGGATATCACCGTCGTCCACAGGAAGTCCGCCTCGCAGAGCCGGTCCGCGAGGTCCGGCTTGAGACCGGCCAGCGTGGCCGTCACCCAGCCGTGCAGTCCGGGGTGGTGCCGGGGCTCCCGCAGGACGTGCAGGGCGTGTCCCAGCTCGGCGAGGGGCGACACGGCGAAGACGACACGCTCGGGCGGCAGACCCGTGACGTCGATCATCAGGCTCATGCCCGTCATTCTGAGCGCTTCCCGGGGCCGGCCCGTGATCGATTGACGGTCCGCGTCAATCGACGCGCGCCGGGGCCGGTGCCCGGCGCACCGTGGAGACATGGACGCAACGCAGCAGCAGATGTTCGACAGCTACCGCGCGGCCCGGCAGGGTGTCGCCGCCCCGCCCGCGCCGGGGACGTACGAGGTGGAGGCCGTGCGGCAGATCCGCACGTGGCGGGAGTTCATGGCCGTGCTGGACGGGCGGGTGAGGCGGAGGAGACGAGGGCGGACGTCGGGACGGCGGGCCGCCGAGGCGGCGGTGCCTCAGGTGCCGTCCCAGGTGCCGGCGGGGTGCCGGGGGCCCGTGGGGTGCTGAGCCGCCGACGCGCGCCGGGTACGGACGCGAGGTGGCGCGGGGAGGGTCCGGCCCGCGCGTGGGCCCGGCCTGGGACGGCCCCGACGCGGCACTGAGGCACCCCGGCAGCACCCGGGCAGGACCTCCGGGGACCCCCGGGGCGCGGGGCGGCCCTGGGGGTCCACCACCGCCGGCCCGTCACGGGACCGGCGCGCGTCACGGTCGCGGACCCGGTCGAGCGCCGATGGGCGCCCCACACTCAGCCTCCTCCCGACGGCCCGGCGGTACCGGATGCCTCGCGCCGGGTCGGTCTTCGTCCTTGGCACGCCGGACCCGGAGCGCGGCAGCGGCCGGGCTGGCCTGGAGGGGGGCAGCGGGCCCTGCCCTGGCGCGGGAACCGGACCCGGCCAAGACCCGGCGGACGCGCGGCCGGACGCCCGCGCCGACGACCCTCAACGCCCCTCCCCGCGGCCCGTCGCCGGTCCTCCTCGCGACCGATCGGGAGCGCGTAGCATGACAGCGGAATCGTCCGGTACCCCCGCGGACTGGAACGGAAGGCACCCCGCCGCGTGAACGCACAACCAACCCCCGACCGGCCGAGCCCGCAGGACCGGCCCGCCCGCCTCACGGTCGGCGTCGTCGGCGCGGGCCGCGTGGGCCCCGCCCTCGCCGCGTCGCTCCAGCTGGCCGGGCACCGTCCCGTCGCCGTCTCGGGCGTCTCCGACGCCTCGCTCCGGCGCGCGGCCGAGATCCTGCCGGGCGTCCCGGTCGTCCCGCCCGCCGAGGTGCTGGCGCGGGCCGAACTGGTCCTGCTCACCGTCCCGGACGACGTCCTCCCGGGCCTCGTCGCCGGGCTGGCCGAGACCGGGGCCGTCCGCCCCGGGCAGCTCCTCGCCCACACCTCCGGCCGGCACGGCGCGGCCGTCCTCGACCCGGCGACCCGGGCCGGAGCCCTGCCGCTCGCCCTGCACCCCGCCATGACCTTCACCGGCACGCCGGTGGACGTGCAGCGGCTGGCCGGCTGTTCGTTCGGCGTCACCGCGCCCGAGGAGCTGCGGCTGGCCGCCGAGGCGCTGGTGATCGAGATGGGCGGCGAGCCCGAGTGGATCGACGAGGCCGCCCGTCCGCTCTACCACGCGGGCCTGGCCCTCGGCGCGAACCACCTGGTCACCCTGGTCGCCCAGGCGATGGAGCTGCTGGGCAAGGCCGGCGTCGGCAACCCGGCCCGGATGCTCGGCCCGCTGCTCGGCGCCGCCCTCGACAACGCGCTGCGCAGCGGTGACGCCGCGCTGACCGGCCCGGTCGCGCGCGGCGACGCCGGCACCGTCGCCGCCCACGTCGCGGAGCTGCGCACGCACGCCCCCCAGGCGGTCGCCGGGTACCTGGCGATGGCCCGGACGACCGCGGACCGCGCCCTCGCGCACGGCCTGCTCAAGCCGGAGTCGGCGGAAGCCCTGCTCGGTGTCCTCGCGAACGAGGCGGGCGGGCCGAACGGGACGGACGGGACGAACGGAGCGGCCGGTTCCGGCCCCTCGGACGGAGGACAGCAGTGAGCAGGGGCACCATCCGCCTCGTACGGGACACCGCGGAGCTCCGCGCCCTCCCGCGCGACCCCGCGGCCCGCCGCGCCGTCGTGATGACCATGGGCGCCCTGCACGAGGGCCACGCCACCCTGATCCGCGAGGCCCGCCGGCTCGCCGGGCCGGACGGCCAGGTCGTCGTCACCGTCTTCGTCAACCCGCTCCAGTTCGGCCCGAACGAGGACCTGGACCGCTACCCGCGCACGCTCGACGCCGACGTCGCGCTGGCCGAGGAGTCGGGCGCCGACGCCGTCTTCGCCCCGTCCGTCGCCGAGGTCTACCCCGGCGGCGAGCCGGAGGTGCGGATCAGCGCGGGGCCCATGGGCGAACGCCTCGAAGGCGCCCACCGCCCCGGCCACTTCGACGGCGTGCTGACGGTCGTCGCCAAGCTGCTGCACCTCAGCCGGCCGGACATCGCCCTGTTCGGGCAGAAGGACGCCCAGCAGCTGGCGATGATCCGCCGCATGGTCCGGGACCTCAACTTCCCGGTGGAGATCGTCGGCGTACCGACCGTCCGCGAGGCCGACGGCCTGGCCCTCTCCAGCCGCAACCGCTACCTCTCGGCCGCCGACCGGGCCTCCGCCCTGGCGCTCTCGCGTGCCCTGAACGCCGGGGCCGACGCCGCGGACCGCGGCCCGTCCGCCGTCCGCGAGGCCGCCCACGCGGTCCTGGACGCCGCCGCGACCCTAGAACCGCCCGTCGTCCTCGACTACCTGGCCCTGATCGACCCGGCCGACTTCACCGAGGTGCCCGGCGGGTTCACCGGCGAGGCGGTCCTCGCGGTCGCCGCCAAGGTCGGCACCACCCGTCTCATCGACAACATCGTGCTGGACTTCACCCAGGGGGAACGGTCATGACCGGCATACGACTCACGGCCCCGCGCCCCGGCTGGTCCGTCGACGCGGACGTCGTCGTCATCGGCTCGGGCGTCGCCGGCCTCACGGTCGCGCTGCGCTGTGCCGCCGCCGGGCGGCGGGTCGCGGTCGTCACCAAGGCCCGCCTCGACGCCGGGTCCACCCGCTGGGCCCAGGGCGGCATCGCCGCCGCCCTCGGCGAGGGCGACACCCCCGCCCAGCACCTGGACGACACCCTCGTCGCCGGCGTCGGCCTCTGCGACGAGGAGGCCGTCCGCGCGCTCGTCACCGAGGGGCCCGACGCCGTCCGCCGGCTGATCGCCACCGGCGCCCGCTTCGACACCGACCCCGTCACCGGCGAGATCCTGCTGACCCGCGAGGGCGGCCACCACCGCAACCGCATCACGCACGCGGGCGGCGACGCGACGGGCGCCGAGGTCTCGCGCGCCCTGGTCGCGGCCGTCCGGGCGGCGGACGTCAGGATCATCGAGCACGCCCTCGTCCTCGACCTCCTCAAGGACGCCGACGGCCGGGCCGCCGGCGTCTCGCTGCACGTCATGGGCGAGGGCCAGCACGACGGCGTCGGCGCCGTCCGCGCCCGGGCCGTCGTGCTGGCCACCGGCGGCATGGGCCAGGTCTTCGCCGCGACCACCAACCCCGCCGTCTCCACCGGCGACGGCGTCGCCCTCGCGCTGCGCGCCGGCGCCGAGGTCTCCGACCTGGAGTTCGTCCAGTTCCACCCCACCGTGCTCTGGCTCGGCCCGGACGCCGAGGGCCAGCAGCCGCTGGTCTCCGAGGCCGTCCGCGGCGAGGGCGCGTACCTCGTCGACGCCGACGGCGTCCGCTTCATGGTGGGGCAGCACGAACTGGCCGAGCTGGCGCCGCGCGACATCGTCGCGAAGGGGATCATGCGCCGGATGCGGGAGACCGGCGCCGACCACATGTTCCTGGACGCCCGGCACTTCGGCGCCGCGATGTGGGCCGAGCGCTTCCCGACCATCCTGGCCGCCTGCCGGGCGCACGGCATCGACCCGGTGACCCAGCCGATCCCGGTCGCCCCCGCCGCGCACTACGCGTCCGGCGGCGTCCGCACCGATGTGCGCGGCCGGACGACCGTGCCCGGCCTGTACGCGTGCGGCGAGGTCGCGTGCACCGGCGTGCACGGCGCGAACCGGCTGGCGTCCAACTCGCTGCTGGAGGGCCTGGTCTTCGCGGAGCGCATCGCGGCGGCCGTGACCGCCGACGAGACCGCGCCCGGCGAGCCCGTACCGGCGGACGGCCCGGGTGAACCGCTCGTCGCCCCCGAGGACCGCCACACGATCCAGCGGATCATGACCCGCGGCGCCGGGGTCCTGCGCTCCGCCGCCGGCCTCGCCGAGGCGGCCGACCGGCTGGACGCCGTGGGGCGCGCCGCGCACACCGACGGCAAGAGCGCCGAGCCCGGCACCGAGGCATGGGAGGCCACCAACCTCCTGCTGGTGGCCCGCGTGCTGGTCGCCGCCGCCCTCCGCCGCGAGGAGACCCGCGGCAGCCACTGGCGCGAGGACCGGCCGGACCGCGACGACGAGCGGTGGCGCCGCCACCTCCTCGTCACCCTCCGCCCGGACCGTACGCTTGCGGTCTCCACCACCAAGACGCCCGCCTTCCCCCCGGTTTCCCCGCCGTCCCCGCCTTCCGCACCGAGGAGCACCGCGTGACCACGCCCGACGACCTCCAGTACCGGCTCACCACCCTGCCCGACGAACCGGGCTGCGGCGGCGACTGCGCCTGCGGCGAGGGCGGCTCCGCCTACGAGTGCGGGCTCGACAGCGGCCTCGCGGCGCTGCTCGCGGACGCCGGCCTGGACCCGGTGCTGGTCGAGGAGATCGCGCACATGGCCGTCGAGGAGGACCTGGACGGCGGCGTGGACGTCACCTCCGTGGCCACCATCCCCGAGGACGCCGTCGCGACCGGCGACTTCACCGCCCGCGAGGCCGGCACGGTGGCCGGCCTGCGCGTCGCCGAGGCGATCCTCTCCGTGGTCTGCACCGACGACTTCGAGGTCGAGCGGCACGTCGAGGACGGCGACCGGGTCGACGCCGGACAGCGCCTGCTGTCCGTCACCACCCGCACCCGCGACCTGCTCACCGCCGAGCGCAGCATGCTCAACCTGCTCTGCCGCCTCTCCGGCATCGCCACCGCCACCCGCCTCTGGGCCGACGTCCTGGAGGGCACCGGCGCGGTCGTCCGCGACACCCGGAAGACCACGCCCGGCCTGCGCGCCCTGGAGAAGTACGCGGTCCGCTGCGGCGGCGGCGTCAACCACCGGATGTCCCTCTCGGACGCCGCGCTGGTCAAGGACAACCACGTGATCGCGGCCGGCGGCGTCGCCGAGGCGTTCCGGGCCGTCCGCGAGCGGTTCCCGGACCTGCCGATCGAGGTGGAGGTCGACCACCTGGAGCAGATCCCGCCGGTCCTCGCCGAGGGCGCCGACCTGATCATGCTCGACAACTTCAGCGTGGAGCGCACCCGCGAGGCCGTCGCCCTCGTCGCCGGCCGCGCCCGGCTGGAGTCCTCGGGCCGCCTCACCCTGGCCAACGCCCACGAGTACGCCGCCACCGGCGTGGACTACCTGGCCGTCGGCGCGCTCACGCACTCCTCGCCGATCCTGGACATCGGCCTGGACCTGCGGGAGCAGGGTCTCGGGGAGCAGGGGGGCGGCGCCTGATGCTGCTCACCATCGACGTCGGCAACACCCAGACCGTCCTCGGCCTCTTCGACGGCGAGGAGATCGTCGAGCACTGGCGGATCTCCACCGACCCCCGGCGCACCGCCGACGAGCTCGCCGTCCTCTTCCAGGGCCTCATGGGCCGCCACCCGCTGCTCGGTGACGACCTGGGCGACGGCATCGAGGGCATCGCCATCTGCTCCACCGTCCCCTCGGTGCTGCACGAGATGCGCGAGGTGACCCGCCGCTACTACGGCGACGTCCCGGCCGTCCTGGTCGAGCCCGGTGTGAAGACCGGCGTGCCGATCCTCATGGACAACCCCAAGGAGGTCGGCGCGGACCGCATCATCAACGCGGTCGCCGCGGTCGAGCTCTACGACGGCCCCGCCATCGTCGTCGACTTCGGCACGGCCACCACCTTCGACGCGGTGAGCGCGCGCGGCGAGTACGTGGGCGGCGTGATCGCGCCCGGCATCGAGATCTCCGTGGAGGCGCTGGGCGTCAAGGGCGCCCAGCTCCGCAAGATCGAACTGGCCCGGCCGCGCAGCGTGATCGGCAAGAACACCGTCGAGGCGATGCAGTCCGGCATCATCCACGGCTTCGCCGGCCAGGTGGACGGCGTCGTCAACCGCATGGCGCGGGAGCTCGCGGACGACCCCGACGACGTCACCGTCATCGCGACCGGCGGCCTGGCGCCGCTGGTGCTCGCCGAGGCCACGGTGATCGACGAGCACGAGCCGTGGCTGACGCTGATCGGGCTCCGGCTGGTGTACGAGCGGAACGTGGCGCGGGCGTAGGGCCGGGCGGGTCTCCGGGTCCGCCACGCCGGCGGCCGGCAGCGGCCGTCGGGCCCGTCGCGGCAGCGGCCGTCGGACCGGGCGGGCTCCGGTCCGTTCCGGCGGCCGGGCCGGGGGCGTCGAGCCTCCCGGCCCCGGGCCGCGGCGGCCCGTCCGAGCGGGAAACGGGGGCGTGTTCGAGCCACGCCGCAGGGGCCACGCTCAGCGAAAATTGTCCGTTTAGCACTTAAAGTCGGCCCATGCCTACGCCCTATGGATCCCACGGCGGCATGGCGTTCAGCGCCGACGAGCTGCGCGTGCTCCGACGTGCCCTCGCCATCGCCCTCCAGCCCCGCACCGAGAACGCCGAGAAGCAGAGCTGCCTCCGGCTCGCGCAGGCCGTGGACGAAGCGGCCAGGGAAGGCGGCAGGCTGCGCGCCTTCCTCCGCGCGGACCTCGCCCGCTACCGCGCCGCCCTGCCCGGCACCGCGCCCGGCTACGTGGAACGCCTCCAGGACGCCCTGGCGGCCGGTCACCGTCCCGGGGCGGAGGACCTGGCCGCCCTGCGCGCCCTGTGCGCCGTCCCGGCGGGACCCGCCGAGACGGACCGCCGCCGGTCCCTCCTCCAGCGCTGCGAGCGGCTCGCGGAGGCCGCCGTACGGACCCGGCTCGCCGACTGCGCGGCCCCCGGCCCGCGCGGCGCCCCCACGAGCGTCCTCCCGGGCGTTCCCCTGACGTCGGCCCCGCCGGCCGCCCGGCCGCGCGCGGGCACGCACGACGCCCTCCCGGCCACGGCGGGCCCGGACGCGCCCAAGCCGGGCGCCCGGCCCGCCGCGAAGCCCGGCCCGGCGCCAGCCCCCGCGCCCAAGGCCCCCGCTCCCGCGCCCAAGGGCCCGCGTCCCGGCCGGCCCATTCCGACCCCGGGCGAGGTCTTCCCGCCGCGCCGCAAGCCGGCGCCGTCCGGGGAGCTGGCCGTCCGCCGGACCGCCGGGCCCGGAACGCGGACCGCCGGGCACGGAACGGAGGTCCGCCACGGACCGCCGCTGGCGCGCGCGTAGTCTGGACGGGGCGCCGCGCATCCGGTTCCTCCGGACGCGTCCCGCCTCTCCCCGACCCCTCCCGACCCGAAGGAGCCGACGGCCATGGACTATGTCGCCGCCCTCGTCCCGCCCGTCTTCATGGCGATCGCCTTCACCGCGCTGGTCGTGACGATCGTCAAGAGCCAGGGCGGTGCGAACAAGGCCAAGGAAGACGCCATCGTCGACGCCATGGCCCGCGCCGAGGCCGCCGGCGGTTCCCCGGAGGCGAAGACCGCAGGAGCGTGAACCGCGCCGGAAACCCGGCGGTACGGAGGGCGCGCGGCCCGGAGGAGTATTTCCCGGGCCGCGCGCCCTTTTCGCGGCCCCCCGCCGGATAAACCGGCATTCGAGACATCTCCCACTATTATTCGCGTGTGGTTCGACGCCTCGGTGATCTGGAAGACGCCGTCATGACGCGCGTGTGGGAGTGGAACCGGCCGGTCACTGTTCGAGAAGTCCTCGAAGACCTTCAGCAGGAACGGTCGATCGCCTACACCACCGTCATGACCGTAATGGACAACCTGTATCAGAAGGGCTGGCTGCGCAGGGAAGCCGAGGGCCGGGCCTATCGATATGAGGCGGTCTCCAACCGGGCCGCGTACTCGGCCGCACTGATGAACGAAGCCTGGTCCGTCAGTGACAACCCCGCGGCCGCTCTCGTCGCCTTCTTCGGCATGATGTCGGCCGAACAACGGGAAGCCCTCCGGGACGCGATCCGCGTCGTCCAACTCGGTCGGCCCGGGGAGGACGAGCCGTCGCCGGGGCGATAGCGTCCGCTTATGCCCGCAGCTTCCGAAGCAGCTTCCGAGCGTCCCGCCCCGGCTAAAGTCCTCACCGTCCGCAGGGCCCGGACCTCCGATGTGCCCGCCGTGCGCCGGCTCATCAACACCTACGCCCGCGACCGCATCCTGCTCGACAAAGCGACGGTGACCCTTTACGAGGACATCCAGGAGTTCTGGGTCGCCGAACGCGACGAAGACGGTACGGTCATCGGATGCGGCGCACTGCACGTGATGTGGGAAGACCTCGCCGAGGTCCGCACGCTGGCCGTCGACCCCACGGTCAAGGGCGGCGGGGTCGGCCACGCGGTACTCGACAAGCTGCTGCAGACGGCGCGCTGGCTGGGGGTGCGGCGCATTTTCTGCCTCACCTTCGAAGTCGAGTTCTTCGCCAAGCACGGCTTCGTCGAGATCGGTGAGACCCCGGTGGACGGTGATGTCTACAGCGAGCTGCTGCGCTCCTATGACGAGGGTGTTGCCGAGTTCCTGGGTCTCGAACGGGTGAAGCCGAACACCCTTGGCAACAGCCGGATGCTTCTGCATCTGTGACCGCCGGTCCCTATGTCCGAATCGCGCCCCTATCGTGCCGTCCTGGAAGCCGTCGTTCCCGCGCGGAAGGGCGACTGAACCTTCCCCGGGGGTTTGTGTTTTTCCGGGAAAGGCGGTTTGCTATTCCTCCGTAATCCCTTTTCTGCTGATGAAAGGAATCCCCCCGTGGCGCAGAAGGTTCAGGTCCTTCTTGTCGACGACCTCGACGGCGGCGAGGCGGACGAGACGGTCACGTTCGCCCTGGACGGCAAGACGTACGAGATCGACCTCACCACCGCCAACGCCGACAAGCTGCGCGGGCTGCTGGAGCCGTACGCCAAGAACGGCCGCCGCACCGGCGGGCGCTCGGCCGGCCGCAGCCGTGGTGGCCGTGCCGCCTCCGCAGGGGCGAGCCAGGACACCGCGAAGATCCGCGCGTGGGCCAAGGAGAACGGTTACAACGTCAACGACCGGGGCCGTGTCCCCGCCGACATTCGCGAGGCGTACGAGAAGGCCAACGGCTGAACCCCCGTCGGCCCCCTGCGCGACCGTCCGGCGCGCAGCAGCCGAGTTCGGTGGCATTCCGTGGCCGCCGCGCTCACCAGCCGTACGTAATCGGGGGCGAGCCTGCCGCCCCCGAGGCCGGTCACCGGAAGTGTCGGCTCCACCTCGCGGCCAGGCCGGGGAGGCCGCAGCCATACGGCCTCCCGCGCATCGGAAAGGCTCCCGTCCGGGGTTTCCCGGGCTGGTGCGGCCTCACCGGCTTCCCTGGCTTTCCGGGCCTCCCGGGGTGCGCGGCTTTCGCGGTTTCCCTGGTTTCCCCGGCTTTCCCGGGCCGTCCCGCCGCCGCGGGACCGGATGCCGACGGGCAGCGGTGCGGGGATCCGGCCGCCGGAGCCCCGTGCGGTGAGGTCCAGGGCGATTCCGTCCCACTCCAGCCAGCGCAGCAGCTCCGGCAGTTCGTCGGCGCTGCCGACGGCGGTCAGGAACCACAGCGTCCCGTCCCGCCGGTCGAGCGCCACCGGCCCCGTGGGGCGCACCCTCGCCAGAACCGCGACGCCCGCGTCGGCGGGCAGGCCCAGCGCGTCGAAGCGCACCCCGGTCGGCAGCCCGAGCGGCTCGCCGCCGGTCGTGGGCCAGCCGAGCTCGTGCTCGTACCAGTGCCGCCGCCGGGCCTCGGGCCCGTCGGAGAGCCGCGGTTCCGCGTCCTGGGGGACGCGGGGGCCGGGAAGGGCGCCGGACGGCCGGGTGACGGCGGAGCCGACGGATGGGCGGACGGACGGCGGAACAGGGGCCATGACCGGTGCAACTGAGCCGACGCCTCCGGGTTACGCAGTGTCCGTAATCGGGCACGCTCCGTACAAGAGGAGCGGGGCGCACAAGCGCTCCGGGTGGTGCGACGGTGTTCGCCCGTAGCGGAGTGCGCGGGCCCGCGCCGCATGGAGCGTGCGCCCCAGGGGGTAGGACTCCCACCATGGGGAGAGGCGGTACCGCAGGGTTCACGGCGGGTCCGCCGGCCCGATCCGGGGGCACGGCCGGTCCGGCCGGACCAGGGGTGCGTTCGCCATCGGCGTAGTGGCGGTGAGCGTATATGCCTGGCCTGCGGGAACATCGTCTCCCACCATCGGGTTGGAGGAGTTGTCGGCTGTTCGGCAGCAGGTTTCCCCGTCAGCGCGGGGGTGATCCGGACGGATGTCGGCAGTTGGAATGAGCTGTCCCGTCCCGCGGGACTAGCATGCGGAAGGACAGGGAGGGGACCGACCCCTTACTGCCTGACCGCTCTGAGGAGCGATTAACGATGTTCGAGAGGTTCACCGACCGTGCGCGGCGGGTTGTCGTCCTGGCTCAGGAAGAAGCCCGGATGCTCAACCACAACTACATCGGCACCGAGCACATCCTCCTGGGCCTGATCCACGAGGGTGAGGGTGTCGCCGCTAAGGCCCTGGAGAGCCTCGGGATTTCGCTCGAGGCGGTCCGCCAGCAGGTGGAGGAGATCATCGGCCAGGGCCAGCAGGCCCCGTCCGGGCACATCCCCTTCACCCCCCGTGCCAAGAAGGTGCTGGAGCTGTCGCTCCGCGAGGCCCTTCAGCTCGGCCACAACTACATCGGTACGGAGCACATCCTGCTCGGCCTGATCCGCGAGGGCGAGGGCGTCGCCGCCCAGGTCCTCGTGAAGCTGGGCGCCGACCTGAACCGGGTGCGGCAGCAGGTCATCCAGCTGCTCTCCGGCTACCAGGGCAAGGAGGCCGCCACCGCCGGCGGCCCGGCCGAGGGCACCCCCTCGACCTCGCTCGTCCTGGACCAGTTCGGCCGCAACCTCACGCAGGCCGCCCGCGAGTCCAAGCTCGACCCGGTCATCGGGCGCGAGAAGGAGATCGAGCGGGTCATGCAGGTGCTGTCCCGCCGTACCAAGAACAACCCGGTCCTCATCGGCGAGCCCGGCGTCGGCAAGACCGCCGTCGTCGAGGGACTGGCCCAGGCCATCGTCAAGGGCGAGGTGCCCGAGACCCTCAAGGACAAGCACCTCTACACCCTGGACCTCGGCGCCCTGGTCGCGGGCTCCCGCTACCGCGGTGACTTCGAGGAGCGCCTGAAGAAGGTCCTCAAGGAGATCCGCACCCGCGGCGACATCATCCTGTTCATCGACGAGCTGCACACGCTCGTCGGCGCGGGTGCCGCCGAGGGCGCGATCGACGCCGCCTCGATCCTCAAGCCGATGCTGGCCCGCGGTGAGCTGCAGACCATCGGTGCCACGACGCTCGACGAGTACCGCAAGCACCTGGAGAAGGACGCCGCGCTGGAGCGCCGCTTCCAGCCCATCCAGGTCGCCGAGCCGTCGCTGCCGCACACGATCGAGATCCTCAAGGGTCTGCGCGACCGGTACGAGGCGCACCACCGCGTCTCCATCACCGACGAGGCCCTGGTCCAGGCCGCGACCCTGGCCGACCGCTACATCTCCGACCGCTTCCTGCCGGACAAGGCGATCGACCTGATCGACGAGGCCGGTTCCCGGATGCGCATCCGCCGGATGACCGCGCCGCCGGACCTCCGCGAGTTCGACGAGAAGATCGCCGACGTGCGCCGGGAGAAGGAGTCCGCGATCGACTCGCAGGACTTCGAGAAGGCCGCTTCCCTCCGCGACAAGGAGAAGCAGCTGCTGGCCGCCAAGGCCAAGCGGGAGAAGGAGTGGAAGGCCGGCGACATGGACGTCGTCGCCGAGGTCGACGGCGAGCTGATCGCCGAGGTCCTGGCCACGGCCACCGGCATCCCGGTCTTCAAGCTGACCGAGGAGGAGTCCTCGCGTCTGCTCCGCATGGAGGACGAGCTCCACAAGCGCGTCATCGGCCAGAAGGACGCCATCAAGGCGCTCTCCCAGGCCATCCGGCGCACCCGTGCGGGTCTGAAGGACCCGAAGCGTCCGGGCGGATCGTTCATCTTCGCCGGCCCCTCCGGTGTCGGTAAGACCGAGCTGTCCAAGACGCTCGCCGAGTTCCTCTTCGGCGACGAGGACGCGCTGATCTCCCTCGACATGTCGGAGTTCAGCGAGAAGCACACGGTCTCGCGTCTCTTCGGTTCGCCCCCCGGCTACGTGGGCTACGAAGAGGGCGGCCAGCTGACCGAGAAGGTGCGGCGCAAGCCGTTCTCGGTGGTCCTCTTCGACGAGGTCGAGAAGGCCCACCCGGACATCTTCAACTCGCTGCTGCAGATCCTGGAGGACGGTCGCCTGACCGACTCCCAGGGCCGGGTCGTGGACTTCAAGAACACGGTCATCATCATGACGACCAACCTCGGTACCCGGGACATCTCCAAGGGCTTCAACCTGGGCTTCGCCGCCCAGGGCGACGTCAAGACCGGCTACGAGCGGATGAAGGCCAAGGTCAACGAGGAGCTCAAGCAGCACTTCCGGCCCGAGTTCCTCAACCGTGTCGACGACACGGTGGTCTTCCACCAGCTGTCGCAGGAAGACATCATCCAGATCGTCGACCTGATGATCGCCAAGGTGGACGAGCGCCTGCGCGACCGCGACATGGGCATCGAGCTGAGCGGCGACGCGAAGCAGCTGCTCGCGAAGCGCGGTTACGACCCGATCCTGGGCGCGCGCCCGCTGCGCCGGACGATCCAGCGCGAGATCGAGGACATCCTCTCCGAGAAGATCCTCTTCGGTGAGCTCCGGCCCGGCCACATCGTGGTCGTCGGCACCGAGGGTGAGGGCGAGGAGAAGAAGTTCACCTTCCGCGGCGAGGAGAAGTCGGCTCTGCCGGACACCCCGCCGGTAGAGCAGGCGGCTGGCGGCGCCGGGCCGAACCTGTCGAAGGACGCGTGAGCGACGCTTCGGTAGCGCTTGCTGAGTAGGGCTTTCGGCCCCGGAACCGTGTGGAACGGTTCCGGGGCCGATTGTCATGGGTAGAGGATGACCTTGCTGGTGAGCTGTTTCCCGAAGCGCTGCGCATCGACGATATGCGGGTGCGTGCCGACCCGCTGGACCTCTATCCGGAGGTCCGGGAGGCCGCCGTCGTGCAGTACGCCGAGATCCAGGCCGCCCGCCGAGAGAGGCGTCTCATCGGTCACCAGGACTTTCGTCAGGCCTGGGAAAAGGCGCCGGACCGGCACGCTCACGGTGGGGTCGCGGACGATCAGCCCGAGTTCGCGGACGTGAGGGAACGGCATGATGTCCTCGACGCCGCCCAAGACCCGCTCGTGCAGCGTCAGGCGGGTAAGACGCGGCAGTTCGTGAAGTTGCTCGAAGAGGTTTGCGGGACCCGCCAGTCTGGCATTGACGAAAAGGTCTTCAACGGTTGCCCAGCGCCTGATGCCCTCCAGGTCGAATGGGGTCTCACCGCTGAGGGAGACCCGGGTGACGTGAGGCGGCGGGGCCGGCAGACCGATCGTCGGCCCGGGGTGGTCAACGTTGAGGATCAATTCCTGCAGCGCGCTCAGCTTCGGCAGGACCTCCCATAGCTCCGCAGCGAAGTGGAACAGCCACAGGCGTTTCAGGTCGAGCTGTGCCAGTGCTGATATGTCGCGCGACCGGGTGCAGCCCGGAAGACTCAGCTCTTCAAGCTCCGGGTGTTCCCTCAGGAAATCGAGGTCGGTCAACAGGCCGTCGCGGTCCGTGATGACCAGTCGGCTGACCTTCCGCCCGAGCAGCGTCGCTCGGATGGATTCCGCGTCGTAGTGCCCGGTGAACTGGACCCCGGCGACGTCCCCCAAGCGCCGGAAGAAAGCGCATTCGGTACGGTCGGACAGCCGGATGAACAGGTCATTCAGCTGCATTTCCGTGAGGACCTTCTTCGCGAACAAGGCGGTCGGCATGGCTTCCCAGGCGTAGGCGACCTCTTGGCGGACGCTTGTCGCAGGGAACTGTCCGTAACGCTGGAGCAGCGGGATCGCGGGCTCGCCCATCGCGCGAAGAACACTGGCGTAGACCTTCGCCGTGCTCGCGGGCAGCCCCGCAGGGTCGGGGATGGCTCGTAACGCATCGGCTCCCAGCGAGCGGAGGCAGTCGATTTCGTGTTGCTGTTGGGGCTCGCCCAGCGCCTTGACGAGATCCCACGCCTGGGTGTGCAGATCGTCATCGATCGCCGTCGCACTGGTCGCGCACTCCGCGGCCAGCGTTCGCAGGGACCACAACGTCTTTCGCTCGGTGACTCTGACGCCGGCGCCTATGAGACCGTTGACGATACGGCGGACCTCGCTGCGGCTGCAGTGACCGATAACGAGCCGGATGACGTCCTGCCACTGCTCTTCCGCCGCGTGATCGAGCAACTCGTCCAAGCAGTCGGAATCCTGGAATTCCTTTGCGGCGAGGAAGTCCTGGAACGTCCGGTGGACGAACTGGATGGAGTCCGACGACCGTTCCTGGAGAAGACCGCTGCGGTTGAGCAAATGCTCCAGGAGCCTTTCCGGGGAGTCGTCCCGCAGCCGTCGCAGGCCGAGCTTGGCCCGGTCGATCTGGCGGACCGCCTGTTCGCGGGTGAGTTCCGTCTGTCTGTTCCGTACGAGCCACACTGCGACACGCTGGAGGAGCTGCTGGGCCTCCTCCGGCTGTATGACGACGCCCTCTGGTGCCCCGATGCCTCGCTGTTCGTCGCGGTCGCCGAGAAGCATCGCGAGCGCCGCCCGGTAAAGGGACCAGCGGGTGTGTGGGAGGAGGCCGCTGCGGCGGCGGTGGAGGGCGCAGATGACGGCACAGAGGAGTGGTGTGCGGGCGAGGTTCCGTACAGTCTTGTTGCGGCGGAACTCCAGAGCGAGGTTCCGCTCCAGTTCGTCCAGTCTGGTCCGCTCCTCAGTGGAACCGCGGCTCGCCGGAAGTCCGTCGCACTCCAGCCGTGCCGCGTTGTGCCATGCCCTCACGAACGCCTGGATGTCCCCGTCGCTCATCGGCAGCAGACGCAGTTCCTCGAAGCCCTGCCAGTCCAGCCAGCCGTCCTCCACCGCGCGCGGGCGGACGGTCGCTAGGCAGCGGGTCTGGGGATAGCGGCGTAGGAACTCGTCCAGCCACTGGCGGGCGGGGGCGCGGGACTCGCGGGGGAGTTCGTCCAGACCGTCCACCAGGAGCAGGACACGGCCGGAGTCGAGGACTCGGCCCGCCCAGCCGTCGGGCGGATCGTCCTCCATCAGGCCGGCGATCGTGGGGATCTTGGCCGGTTTGGGGGCGGTAATGCCCAGTGCGGCCAGGCGGCGCATGGGGACGACGAAGGGAACCAGGCCGTTCAGGGCTGCCAGTTTCCTCGGCAGGGTCTGGCAGGCCGCGTGTGCGGCCAGCCACCACACGAGTGTCGTCTTGCCGGCGCCCGCCTCGCCGCGGAGGACCGCGCGGGGGTGCAGGGCCAGCAGGTCCTCGACGCGGCGGGGTTCCGGCGGGAGCCGGTCGCGGCCGGGGGCCGGCTCGGCCTGGAGGCTCAAGTAGGCGGTGTCCAGGTCCCAGCGCTTCTCGTGTTCGCCCAGGTCGTCGAGGCCGAACACCTCCAGCCGGCTGTAGCGGGCCTTGACCGCCGCCGCGTAGCGCGTCTCGTACGCGAAGTCGTCGATGCGCGGGTGGTGCAGCGGGATGGGGGCGGGTGCCTCGGGCCAGTTTTTCGCGAGGGCTGTCGCGAAGCCCGGTTCGCCGAGGATGCGGAAGAGGGGGACGGCCTCGATGGCGGAGTGCTGCCAGCCATCCCTGTCCTCGGCCACCACACCCACCAGCAGCGGACCCGCGTACACCGGCCCGCCGGAGAGGCCCGACCAGGGTGACGTGCCCGGGCGGGCCGGAACCGGCGGGTGGTGGTCCGTGCGGAGGACGGACCGGCCGCGCAGCCGGGCCGCGCCCGGCGTGAGCGTCCCGGGGACCTGGGCGACGTCCAGGTCGCCGAGCGCGGACCGTTCGACGTCCGGGAAGCCCAGGGCCTGGCAGCCCGGTATCGGCTCCCGCGTATTGAGGACGCCCCAGCGCAGCGGTGGGAGCGCTTCCGCGTTCACCAGCGGGCGGTAGGTCCGGAGCAGGGCGGCGTCGCTGGCTTCGGGCGTGCCGCGCCACAGGACGTCGCAGGGGGTCGGCGCGACGTTGCCGAGGGCGATGGCTTCGACCGGGGTGCCGGCGTCCAGGATGTGCGCGCTGGTCAGGATGAGGTCCGGGGTCAGCAGGACGCCGCTGCCCTGGCGGGCCGCGAGGACCGCGACCACCCGGTCCTCCGGTGTCACTGCCCCGGCTCCGCCGTCCCGAAGTTCGACACCCCGCCCGGCCGCTGGTTGCCGACCTTCCAGCCGGTGCCGGTGCGCATGTCCTTCGGGGTGAGGGTGAAGGTGACCTTGTGGGTGCGGGAGGAGCCGCGGGTGCCGTCGACGCCCGCGTCGACGACCCAGGCGCGGACCTTGCCGGAGCCCTTGACCTCGCGGCGCATCTCGATGCCGAACTCCATGGTGATGTCGCCGACCTCGAAGCCCAGGTCCTTGCCCTCGCCGGTGGCGGCGGCGCTGGTGAGGCCGGTGCGGATGGCCTCGACGGCCTCCGCGAGCTCGATGCCTTCGAAGGGCGATGCGTCGGTCATGGCGTGGGCCCCCTGGTCGTCGCTGTGCGTGTGCGGGTGTTGACGGGGAGCGTACCGGCGGCCGGGGGGCTTTGGTCCCGAAACGGACGAGTCGGTGGTCCCGGCGCGGTGACAAGGCACACAGGGGATTTCGCGAGTACTAAGCGAATTAGCAGGGAAGCGGTCTTCGGAATCGCGCTAAGAGGGCCCGGAATTTCGGTGGGCGAGGGAATGCGGAGATATTCGGTTCCTACTAGGGGAGGCCGTAGAAAGGCCACTTGGAGCGGTTCGGAAGCGGCGGCTATCAAGGTAGGGCGATCCCGGTCCGCAGCCGGGATCGATCCCTGCCTGGAGGTTTTTTCTTTATGTCGAAGCGCACCGTTTTCCGTACCCGCCGCACCGCCACCACTCTGGCCGTCGGCCTGGGGGCGTCGCTGGCACTGGGTGCGGGCGTGGCGCTGGCCGCGGAGCCCGCCGTCCATGGGTTCTCCGCGCTGTCCGCCGAGTCCGCGACCGCCTTCGGCGAGTCGCTGAAGGCGCAGGCCGAGACGCAGAAGAAGGTCGCCGACAAGGAGCACGCCGAGAAGGCGGCCAAGGCCGAGCAGGCCAAGCGCGCGGCCGACAAGGAGCGTGCGAACCGTTCGCAGGCCCGCGCCAACCTGGCCGACGCCTGGGTGAAGCCGGTCGACGGGTACGTCATCGGCCAGCCGTTCGGCAAGGACGGCAGCATGTGGGCCAACAAGCACAGCGGCCAGGATCTCGTCGTGCCCAGCGGTACCGCCGTGAAGGCCGTCCACAAGGGCGTCGTCGTCAAGGCCGGCGCCAACGGTGGCGGCGACGGTGCCGCCTACGGCAACGCCATCGTGATCAAGCACGACGACAACACGTACTCCCAGTACGCGCACCTGTCGTCCGTCGCCGTCCAGGTCGGCCAGAGCGTGACCGCCGGCCAGCAGATCGGTCTGTCGGGCTCCACCGGCAACTCGTCCGGTCCGCACCTGCACTTCGAGATCCGTACGACCCCGAACTACGGCTCCTCGGTCGAGCCGCTCGGCTTCCTGAGCGGTCACGGCGAGAAGCTCTGACATCAGCCGGATGTGAGGAAGGGCGGGAACCCACGTGGGTTCCCGCCCTTCGGGCGTCTCAGGCCGTCACTCCGCCGGGGCGAGCGTCTTGCCCGGGTCGCCCGCCGGTGCCCCCACCGGTGCCGCCGCCCGGGCCCCCGCCCGTGCCTCCAGTTCCCTGAGCACCGCCAGCTCGACGACGTCGATCCCGCCCTCGGGGCGGACCACCGTGACGCCGCGGGCCTCGGCGGTGGTGAGGAGGCCGTGGACGACCGCGGGGCTGCCGAGCAGGAACGCGAGCGGGTACAGGCTCACCTCGCAGGTCTTCTTCCGGCCGAAGGCACCGCCCCGGTAGACGATCTCGCCGGGGACGAGCACGTCCTGCACCGTGCCCGTCTCGTCCGCGCCCCGCAGGCGGCGGAAGAGGAGCGAGGTGAGGGTTTCGGCGACCCGGTCCAGGACCCAGTCGCGGCCCGGGACGGCGATCAGGACGCGGCGGACGCCCTCGAAGGCGCCGTCGATCAGGTCTTTCGTCAGCGAGCGGTAGCCGCCGACCATGCGGATCTCGACGACCTTGTCCCAGGGGATGTCGTCGCCGTCGAAGCCGACCGAGTCGGGGCCCACGCTCACCGCGCCGAACCGGTCGAGGAGCCGGAGCGGCTTCGCCAGCGCCGCCGGGACCAGCGGGTGGCTGCCGATCAGCGTCCCCAGGGACACCTTCCAGGGCCGGGTGGCCGGGGTGTCCGGGGCGCCGAGGCGTTCGAGGGCCTCCATGACCCAGTCGCCGCCGGCGGCCAGCCGCTCCCTGCTCGCGTCCGCCGCCGTCCGGCCCGCCGTCGCGGAGCGTCCGGCCGCCTCCCGTCCGGCCGCCGCGGCGCGCTCGGCGGCGGCCCTTCCGGCGCTCGCCGCCTGGGTCAGCGCTCCGCCGACGTTGCCGAGCCGTCCCTTGATGCCCATCAGTCCCCCTGGTGGTGCGGCGCCCGTTCGTCCGGCGCCTTTGGTTCAGCCCGCAACTGTAACGGCGATCTTGGGTGGGGTGGCCCGGCGTGCCCCTGGTGACAGCCGCGGGTGCCCCAGGCGACAGCCATGGGCGGGGGGACGCTCAGTCCGGGACCCGGATGATGGGAAAGCTTCCGGTGCTCGTCGGTGACGACTCCGGCAGCCACAGCACGGCGATGGCCCCGCCGCCGCCCTCCGCCTCCGGGTCCGCGTTGCGGAAGGTGAGGCGCGCGCCCAGCACCCGGGCCTGGCCGGCGGCGATCGTCAGGCCGAGGCCGTGGCCCTTGCCGGCCCGGTCCTCGCTGCCGGTGCGGAAGCGGCTGGGGCCCTCCCGCAGCAGGTCCTCGGGGAAGCCCGGGCCGTGGTCGCGGACCCGTAGCACCCGGCCCTCGACGGTCACCTCGACCGGGCCGCTGCCGTGCTTGGCGGCGTTGGCGAGCAGGTTGCCGAGGATGCGTTCCAGCCGCCGCGGGTCGGTGTTGACGTAGGCGTGCCGGACGACGGTGACCCGGGCGTCGGGCGAGAAGGTGCGCACCCGGCGCACCACGAACTCGCCGAGCTCGATCTCCTGCATCTCGGCGCGCTCGGCGAACCCGTCCAGCCGGGCGACCTCCAGCACGTCCTCGACCAGGGTCCGCATGGCCTGGGCGCGGTCCCTGACCAGTTCGGTGGGGCGCCCCGGGGGCAGCAGTTCGGCGGCCGTCAGCAGGCCGGTGACGGGGGTGCGCAGCTCGTGGGCGATGTCGGCGGTGACCCGCCGCTCCGCCTCCAGCCGGTCCTGGAGGGCCTGGGCCATGCCGTCCACGGCGCGGGCGAGGTCGTCCGTCTCGTCGCGCACCCGGCCGCCGATGGCCTCCCGTACGCGGACGTCGCGGTCGCCGTCGGCGAGCTTGCGGGCGGCGGCGGACGCCTTGCGCAGCCGGCGGGAGAGCTGGCCGCCGATGAGGATGCCCAGCGCGCAGCCGCCCAGGACGACGGAGACCGAGCCGATGATCAGCGCCCGGTCCATCTCGTCGAGGATCTTCAGCCGGTCCTGGAACGGCTGGTGCATGGAGAGGATCTTGCCGTTGGCCAGCGGGACCGACGCCCAGACCTGCGGGGCGGAGCCCCCGGTGTCCTGGACGAAGGTGGCGCGCTGGCCGAGGGCCGCGGCCTCCCGCAGTTGCTCGGGCAGCGCCGGGTCGTCCACCTTGGCGTGCAGCGTGGTGCGGCCCTGGCTGGTCCGGTAGTAGCGCTCGGCCAGCTGGATGCGCTGGTCCATCACATCCCGGCTGCTGTTGATCATGGAGGCGCGGGCCGCGTTGTGCACGACCAGGCTGAGCGCGACCGCGATCAGGGCGCCGACGCCGGCGATGGCGAGGCTGACCTTCCAGCGGAGTCCGCTGCGGAGGGTGAGGTTCACCATGGTGCGGAGGGCCGGGCGGCGGGACGGAGTGGGGTGACCGGACGGGGTGAAACGGCCGGGTGGGGTGAAACGGCCGGGTGGAGCGATGCGGCCGGGTGGGGCGATGCGACCTGGTGGGGGCGGGTCACGAAACCTCAGCCTCTGAGTTTGTAGCCGAAACCGCGGACCGTCTCGATACGGTCCTGACCGATCTTGCCCCGCAGCCGCTGCACATGGACGTCCACCACGCGCGTGTCGCCGCCCCAGCCGTAGTCCCAGACGCGCTCCAGCAGCCGGTCCCGGGACAGCACGGTGCCGGGAGCCGACGAGAACTCCAGCAGCAGCCGCATCTCGGTGGGCGTCAGCGCGACGGGCGCGCCGCCCTTGCGGACCTCCATGCCCTCCGTGTCGACCTCCAGGTCGCCGAAGCGCAGCAGACCGCCGCCCTCGATACCGCCGTGCTCGTCCGCGCCCCCGGACCCCGCCGCGCCGCTGGCGTGCCCGAAGCGGCGCAGCACCGCGCGTATCCGGGCGACCAGGACGGCGCCGTCGAAGGGCTTGGTGACGTAGTCGTCGGCGCCGGCCTCCAGGCCGAGGACGACGTCGATGGAGTCGGCGCGCGCCGACAGCATGATCACGGGGACGGTGGACTCGTCACGGATGCGCCGGCAGAGGCTGACGCCGTCCAGGCCCGGGACCATCACGTCGAGCAGGGCGATGTCCGGATGCCGCTCCCGGAACCGCTCCAGGCCCTGCAGGCCGTCGGGGACGGCGGTGACGACGAAGCCGTCCCGTTCGAGGGCCAGCTGTGTCGCCTCGCGAATCACGTCGTCGTCCTCGACGAACAGCACATGCGTATCGGCCACGCCGCTCCCAGCCCTCCTAGCCCGAATTCTCGCTCTTGCCGCCGACCTTGCTGAAGTCGGTGTGCGTACGCCCGGTCTCCCGGAACTTGCCGTCCGACCAGTGGTACGTCACCTCGTCCTCGCCCGAGGGGTCGGCGACCGGGTCGCCCGATCCGTAGATCTGCGAGGTGATCAGCAGATCGCCCCGGTCGATGTCGGCGTAGACGGGCGACTGCTCGGACGAGAACACATTCTCGTACGAGTCGCCCTTCGCACGGTACACATACGAACCGATGCCGATGGCGTCGCCGCAGGTCAGGATGTTCACGACGACGTCGTCACGGGAGCCGCCGGTCAGCTGTCCGTAGATCACGTCGACCGGGTACTGGTTCTTCACGCACGGCTTGAAGTTCTTCTTGACCGCGTCGCTGATCTTCGGATCCGACTTGATCAGGGCGGCGGCGTCGACCTTCCGCGGGGCGGGGGGCGCGGACGGCGTCACCGTGCGCTTCTCCGCCTTCGCCGCCGACTGCGGCTGGGCGGGGCCCTCCTTGCGGACGCCCTCGCTGCTGGTGTTGCAGCCGACGAGCAGCAGCCCGGCGACCGCGGCGAACGCCGTGACCGCCCCTCCGGCGATCAGTGCCGGACGGGCGGGTCTCGTGGCCGGATCGGTCCGGCCCGCCTCCTCGCCGATCGCCTTTCTCAGGCCGCGCACCGTTCCTGCCCCCGCTCGTGACGATCGAGAGCGTGGAAGTCCAGGTCCCGGTTCTCCAGCTCCTGGCGCAGCCTCGCCAGCGCCCGGTGCAGGGTGCTCTTGACCGTGCCGGTCGACATGCCGAGCGCCTCCGCCGTCTCCTCGGTGCTCATCTGCTCCCAGTGTCGCAGCACGACGACACTGCGCTGCTTGGGCGCCAGGACACCCAGGACGTCCATCAGCAGCGCGCGGTCGGCGTGCTGCTCGGTACCGTCCTCGACGCTGGCGTCGGGAAGCTGCTCGGTGGGCACCTCGTCGAGCTTACGGGCCCGCCACCACTCCGTACGAGTGTTGATCATGACACGGCGGAGGTAGGCGTCGGCGAGCGACTTGTCGGCTATGCCGTCCCAGCGGCCGTAGGTGCGGACCAGAGCGGTCTGGAGCAGGTCCTGAGCGTCGATGGGGTCCGGGACGAGCCGCCGCGCACTCCGCAGGAGAGCGTCCTGACGGTTGCGAACGTACTCCTCGAAGTCCAGAACCTTGCCGCTGCTGGCCATACTCGCAGCCTCCATTCCGCTTGCGTCCCCGTGCCTGCCGGTCTGCGCCGGACGGTCCTCCAGCACGAGAGAGGACGCTACGGAGGAGCTGTTGCGACGTGATGTGCGGCAGCACTGCGGCTGGTGCACAGCTGTCCATAGGTTGTGTAACAGCTGGGGGGTAAGGGCAACTCTGTCCGATTCGGGAGGGTCGGAGGGCGTGATGTACGGCGGCCGGGCGGGGGCCCGCGGCGGCTGAGCGGGGGCCTGCGGCGGCCCGCGGCCGTCAGGTCAGCGGCAGCCGGTACGTCCCGCCCTCCAGCGGCTCCACGAGCCCGTCCGCCACCAGCCCGTCCAGCGCCCGGGCCCGCTGCACGGGCTCGTTCCAGACGGCGTCCAGCGCCTCCTGCGGCACCGGCTCCACCGCCTCCCGCAGCACCGCCAGCAGCTTGCCGCGGACCTGGCGGTCGGTACCGGCGTAGGTCTGGCCGCGGCGCGGCGGACCGTCGTGCTCGGGCGAGCCGGCGGCGCGCCAGGCGCAGCGGGCGGCGATCGGGCAGCGCCCGCAGTCCGGCGTACGGGCCGTGCACACCAGCGCGCCCAGTTCCATGGACGCCGCCGCCCAGCGGGCGGCCACCGCCTCCTCCCCGGGCAGCAGCTCCCGGGCCAGCCGGCGCTCGGCGGCCGTGGTGGCGTTCGGCGGGTACTGGACGCCGGTGACGGCCCGGGCGAGGACCCGGCGCACATTGGTGTCGAGGACGGCGTGGCGCCGCCCGTACGCGAAGGAGGCCACGGCGGCGGCCGTGTACTCGCCGACGCCCGGCAGCGCCAGCAGCGCGGCGTGGTCGTCCGGCACCTCGCCGCCGTGCCGCTCGGTGATCGCGGTCGCCGCGGCGTGCAGCCGCAGCGCCCGGCGCGGGTAGCCGAGCCGGCCCCAGGCGCGGACGGCCTCGCCCGGCGGCTCGGCGGCCAGGGCGGCGGGACGCGGCCAGCGGGCGAGCCACTCCTCGTACACCGGCAGGACGCGGCTGACGGGCGTCTGCTGGAGCATGAACTCGCTGACCATCACGCCCCAGGGGCCGGCCTCCGGGCGCCGCCAGGGCAGATCCCGGGCGTGCGTCTCGAACCAGGCGATCACCGGCAGGTGCAGGGCGCCGCCGGAGCCCGGCTCCGGCGCCCGCGACGGGCCGGGGGACGGGGACGCCGGGACGGCCGGGGACGGGATCCGGTCCTGGGACTGTCTCTTATACACA
>NZ_JBPQTX010000043.1:0-31657 GCF_051386555.1 Streptomyces sp. URMC 126 | reverse complement strand
GGGCGGGCCGGGGGAGTGGGGGACGGGGGTGCTCACCGGGCCGCTCCGGCGCGCGGCGCCTCCTTGATGAGGTTCAGCAGCAGACGCGGCGTCTCCGCCTCGGCCACCGCGTCGTCGTCCAGCGCGATGCCGTGGCGGCGCTCGATGACGGCCGTGACCTGGAGCAGCGCCAGGGAGTCGTAACCGAACTCCAGGAACGGCGTGTCGAGGGCGCCGTCACCGTCCAGGCTCATGCCATCCTCGGGTGCTCCGACGCATTCCAGCAGCAGTTCCCCGAGTTCGGCCAGGGTGATGTCGTTCATCGTCCTTGTTCCTTTCATGGGTATACCGGTGAGGACCGGGTGCTCGGTGACGGGAGGACCCGGCAGGGACGGGAGCCCCGGGGCACGGGCCGGTGTCAGCCGGCCCGGACCAGGCGTCCGGGCGGCAGCGAGCCGTCCAGACCGAGCAGGGGGGAGGAGTCGAGCACCGCCTGCTGAAGTTCCTCGATGCCCGGCGACGGGTCGAGGCCGAGGTGCCGGCCCAGTGCGGCGCGCAACTGCCGGTAGGTGTTGAGGGCGTCACTGCGGCGCCCCGCGCGGTACAGCGCCACCATCAGCTGCCCGTGGATGCCTTCGTGCAGCGGGTGGCGGGCGGCCAGACCGGACAGCTCGCCGATCACCTCGTGGTGGCGGCCCAGCCGCAGGTCCGCCTCGATCCGCGCGTGCAGCACGCTCATCCGCGACTCCTCCAGGCGCGTCACCTCCACCTCGAGCAGCGGACCGCACTGCACGTCCACCAGGGCCCGGCCGTTCCACAGCGCGAGCGCCCGGCCCAGGCAGCCGGACGCGCCGCCCCAGTCCCCCTGTTCCAGCGCCCGGTGGCCGGCCGTGGCCAGCGCCTCGTACTCCTGCACGTCGACCAGCCCGCCCAGGGTGTCGAGGAGGTAGCCGCCGGGTTCGGTGATCAGGATGCTCTTCGCGCCGTTCGGAAGGCCCACGCGGTCTTCGCCCAGGGCGGCGGAGATGAGGGTGCGCAGCTGGAGGACGTAGGTCTGGAGGGTGGTCTGCACACTGCGCGGCGGTGACTCCCCCCAGACCTCCTCCACCAGCGCGGAGGTGGAGACGAGCCGGTTCCCCTGCAGCGCGAGCAGGGCGAGTACCTTGCGGGGCTTGACGGCGGTGGGTGTCACCGACACTCCCGACTGAACCGCTCTGAACGGCCCCAGTACGCTGATGTCCATCCGCGGAATCCCCTTCTGTAGACGAGCCTTTCAACCAGTGCGGGGCACGGGCATTACCGTGTGCAGTGCCTCCCCGACGACCCGTGGTGCCTCGCGGCCGCGGAGGAAGAAGTGCCCGCCGGGCACGGTCCGGAGGCGGAACGGCGCACTCGTGCAGTGCTCCCACGCACGGACCTGCGCGACGGCGACCAGTGGGTCGTCCGCCCCCGCGAACGCCCACAGCGGGCAGGGCAGGGCGGCTGGCGCCGCCTCGCGCAGACCGGCCGCCAGGCGCAGGTCGGCGCGGAGCGTGGTGAGCGTCGCGCGCAGCCACCCGCGGCGGGCAAGCATTGCCTCGGGCACGCTCGCACCGTCCGTGAGCAGACCCACCAACTCCTCGTCGGTGGGGCCGCGCTCCGCCGCGTCCGCGAGCAGCCGGTGGGACAGCTGCGGCGCCGGGCACGCGCCGACCGCCAGCAGCGCCGGCCCCCGGTGCCCGGTCTCCAGCAGGTGCCGGGCGAACCGGTAGGCCACCAGGGCGCCCAGGCTGTGCCCGTAAAAGGCGTACGGCCCGTCCAGCAGCGGCGCCAGGTCGTCCGTGAGCGCCCGGACGAGCGCTGCCGCCTCGGTAAGCGGGGCCTCGCGCCGCAGCGACTCCCGGCCGGGCAGCCGCACCGGCAGGACCGTGACGCCCGGCCCGACCCGCTGCTGCCACCCGGCGAAGGCCATGGCCCCCGCGCCGGCGTGGTGGAAGCACAGGAGTTTGCGTGCCGAACCGTCGTCGGGCCATCGCGCGGCGAGAAAACGACGCACCGTATCCCCTTTCCGTGCGCTTGCCGGCAGGTGAGACGGAACGAGCCTCACCGCATCCCCTGGAACGGCGCTCAACAAGCGCTGGAACCGCGCTCGGCAAGCGGCGGCGGCCCGGTCGACGCACCGTCGAAAGGCGCGGAAAGCGCCTGGTCGCCGATGCCCGGATCGTGCACGGCCACGCTCACCGTGAACCGGCCGGACACCCGCCGGCTGCCGAACTCCCACTCCCGGCCGGTACCGGGCGAGCCGTCCGGACGCAGCAGCCGGACCCGCCCGCCCCGAGTGCCGAAGCCGAACTCGGTGAACCGCAGCCGCAGCCCCTGCCCGATCGCCTTGCTGTACGCCTCCTTCAGCGTCCACAGCCGCACCAGCGCACCGTTGCGCCGGTCCTCCGCCACGCGGCGCAGCACCGCCAGCTCGTACGGCGTGCACATCCGGCGCTCGGTGCCCAGGCCCAGCATCCGCCGGTCGGCGCGTTCCACGTCCACGCCGATGCGGTTGTACCGGGTCAGCCCGACCACGAGGAGGTCCTCGGTGTGGCTCAGGCTCACGTCGAGCCGGTCGATGCCGCGCAGGTACGGACGCCCACCGGGCCTGTACGCCAGATCCAGCTCCTCCGGGGCGGCCCCGAGGACCGCGCCGGCCGCCGACTTCAGCAGCAGACGGGACGCCACGAACCGGCGCCGGGCCTGCGGTCGAGTCATCCGCCGGAGCCGCTCGTGGTCCCGGCCCAGGGCCGCCGCCAGCCGCCGGTCGTCGAGGTTGGCGGGGGCCCAGTCGTCGACCGCCGCGTAGACCACCGACGCGCCCGTGCGGCGGACCTCGCGGCGCATCGGCTGCCACGCGGCGTCGGGAGCACCGGGCGGCCCGCCGCGGGGCCGTACGAGGACCGGTGCAGGCGTACGGGTCAGGTGGGCCGAGTGGGGCATGGCCTTCTCCTCGTCATCGGTCGAGCGGGTCGCGTACAGATCGTGGCCGCGGGCGTCGTCGAAACGCTGCAGTGGTTCGGCGAGCAGCGGTTCCTCGCCGGAGCCGGTCACCGCGACCGTCGCCGCCGCCTCTCCCTCGCTGCCCGCCGCTCCCGTCCCACGGCCTCCGGCCCGGCCCGCCCTCGCGCGGCGGTCATGGGCCGCTCAAGTCGGCTCTGCTGGACTTGTCGGCGCGCACCGGCCGCATGGGGTCCTCGTGCCGGTACGGCCAGGCGGCTCCGAACACCTCCTGGGGCGGCACGCCCGGCAGCCACATCCAGCCGAACATGACCAGGGCGCGCACCACCGGACGCAGCAGGCCGCGCAGCACGCGGATCGGGCACGGCCCCGGGGAGCGGTCGGTGCGTGGCATGGCATCGGGTCCCTTCGGTTCGCGTCGGGCGCGGCAGCCTGGCAAGCGCTGCTCGACCGGACCTCGAAGAACTCTCGCGATGGGGCCCGGCCTCGGTGGCCTTCGGGTGGTGAAGGGAAGATGAGCGATGACGCGGAACGTCCCGGGAGGGGAGAGACGCACGTCCCCCCGCCGGCTCCCACGCGGGCCGGGGCCGGCAGCTCTACTCCTTGCAGCGGTTCGTGCTCGGCGACGGGCGGGCCGCGGCCGGGTTCGAGAGTGAACTCGCCCGGCAGGCGCGTGTCTGGGACCGGCTGAGGGGGCTGGAGGGCCAAGTCGTCCTGCGGGCCCTGGACCGTACCGGCAGCTACCTGCACCTCGCGTTCTGGCGGTCACCGGAGGACCTGTTCGGCGCGTTGCACACGGACGCCGCCTGCGCGCGCCTGGACCGGCTCGGCCGGCTGGCCGCCATCGAACCCGCGCAGGCGGTCCCCGTCGGCCTCCTGGGGGACGGCCCCACCACGGACAAGGCCGAGCACGCGCTGCTGGTGCGGGGAACGCTCGCCGGGCCGGGGCCGACTTCGAGGCGAGGTTCGGCGCGCTGGCGGGCCAGTTCCTGTACGACCCCGGGTGCAAAGGCTGCCTGCTGCTGCGGTACACCCTCGATCCCCGCGCCTACCTCGGCGTGATCTGGTGGGACAGCGCCCGGTCGTGCGACGCCGCGACACGGGGCGAGCGCTTCCTCGCCCGCCGCCGGCACCTGCGCCGTCTGGCTTCCGGGCTCTCTTTCGAGCGCGTACGGACCGTCGGCGAACGCGGCTGACGCGGAGCCGGGGCGGGCATACGGACTCGAGTGTTCCGCGGGCGGACTTCCACCGCCGTTCGAGCCGCCGGGAACAGACTGCGGGCATGTCGGAACCCGCGCTCTCCACCGTGCTCCACGGTCACCCGGACCCCGAACCGGCCGCACCGGCCGCCGTGTCGGTCCACACCATGAGCCGCCGGCGTTCCGCCACCGGCCGGCGCGGTCCGCTTCGCGCCACGGCCCAGGAAAGAGCGTGCGCGCCCCCGCACGGCCGGTTCGTGTACGAGGACGGCACCGAGGCACCACCCTCAAGGGGGACGCGTTGACCGCACACCACACCTTCACCGACGTCATGCTGGCCCGTTCCGAGGCGTACCCGGACCGGGAGGCGCTGCTCCTGCTGCCGGACGGCGCGCGGCAGCCGCGGCCGGAGCCGGTCACCTACCGGGACCTGGACACCGCCGCCCGCCGGCTCGCCGGCTGGCTGCAGAGCCATGGCGCGGCGGGCGAGCGGGTCCTGCTCCTGCACCGGTCCCACCACCGCTTCGCCGTCAGTTTCCTGGCCTGTCTGTACGCCGGCGTGGTCGCCGTGCCGGCCCCGCCCGGCGGCGGCCGGGCCCACCACGCGGAACGCATCGCCGGGATCGTCCGGGACACCGCGCCGTGCGTGGCGCTCACCGATGCCGCGCTGGCCCCCGAGATGTCACGGATGCTGGCGGAGTGCGGGCACGGCGGCACGCTCTGCCTACCCGCCGACGTGGTGCCCGCCGCCGATCCCTGGACTCCGCCGGCGCTGTCGCCCGACACGGTCGCCTATCTCCAGTACACCTCGGGCTCCACCGGCTGCCCGCGCGGCGTGGTGGTCACCCACGGCAACCTGCTGGCCAACCAGCGGGCGATGCACGACGCGCTGGGCACCGAGCCGGGGACCCGGCTGGGCGGCTGGCTGCCCCTCCACCACGACCTGGGCCTGGTGGGCCAGTTGCTGCACCCCCTCTGGCTGGGCAGCACCTCGGTGATGCTGACCGCCGAACAGTTCGTCCGCCACCCGGTCCGCTGGCTGGAGGCCATCGACCGGTACGGCATCACCGTCAGCGGCGCCCCCGACTTCGCCTACGGCCTGTGTGCGAGCCGGGTCACCGACGAGCAGGCGGCGGAACTCGACCTGAGCGGCTGGCGGACCGCCGTCACCGGCGGTGAGCCGGTACGGCCCGCCACCCTGCGGGACTTCACCGAACGCTTCGCCCCCGCCGGCTTCCGCGCCGAGGCCTTCTCAGCCTGTTACGGGCTGGCCGAGGCCACCCTGTTCGTCTCCGGGGGCCGGGGCACCGGGCCGGACGACGGGTGCGCGGTGGACGCCGAGGCCCTGGAGCGGAACCTGTGGCGCGACCCGGTACCGGGCCGGCCGACGCGCCGGCTCGCGTCCTGCGGGACCGCCACGGGCTGCGAGGTACGGATCGTCGCCCCGGACACCGGGGCCGCCCTGCCGGAGGGCCGGATCGGCGAGATCTGGGTGCGCGGCGCGGGAGTGGCCCGCGGCTACTGGCGCGACCCCGGCCAGACGGCCCGCACCTTCCAGGCCGCCACGGCGGACGGCGAGGGCGGCCACCTGCGCACCGGCGACCTCGGTGTCGTACGCGACGGCCGGCTCTACGTCACCGGGCGGCTCAAGGACGTCATCGTCGTGGCCGGACGCAACCTCTATCCGCAGGACGTCGAGCGCACGGTGCAACGCGTCAGCGCGCTCTTCGGACCCGGCACGGCCTTCGGCGTGCCCGGCGAGCGGGAGCGCGTCGTGGTCGTCCAGGAGCTGCGCACCCGTGGCGGCTTCGACGTGAACCTCGAATCCCTCGCCACTCAGGTCGAGCGCCGTCTCACTGAGGAGTTCGACGTCCGGGTCGGCGGGGTGCTGCTGGTCCGGCCGGGCACGGTGCGCCGCACGACCAGCGGCAAGGTGGAGCGCTCGGCGATGCGCGACCTGTTCCTGCGCGGCCGGATCCGTCCGCTGCACCAGCGGCTGGACGGCGACCTCGGCACCGGACCCGCCGCCCTGGCCGGATGAGGCCTGTCGGCAGCGGGAAGCGAAGGGGGCACACGTGGAGGCACCACAGCACGGCGAACCGTACGAACCGGAGCTGCTGCACTGGCCCATCCGGCGCATTTCCGGCTACACGTCCCGGGAGATCGGTCCGCAGACACCGCTCACGGAGTGCGGACTGGACTCGGTGGCGATGCTGGGCCTGTTCGGCGACATCGAGGAGGGCTTCGGCCCCCTGATCGACCCGGAGGACATCTGGGTGTACCTCTCCGTCCGCGACCTGGCGCACCGGATCACCGCGCGCCGGGCCCGCTGGGTCGCGGACGGGCGGGCCCGGTGGTGAGCGTGGCGGGCACCGGCCGGCCGCCGCCGTCACGGCAGCCAGCCCGCCTCCTCGGCGGCGCGGATGGCGTCGATCCGGTTCCGGGCGTTGAGCTTGTTGACGATCGCCGTGAGGTAGTTGCGGACCGTTCCCCTGGTCAGGTACAGCGAGCGGGCGATGTCGGCCGTGTCGGCGCCGCGGGCCGCCAGCCGGAGCACCTCGGTCTCCCTGGGCGACAGCGGTGAGTCGTCCGCCTCCCAGGCGGAGAGCGCCAGTTGGGGATCGACCACCCGCTCGCCCGCGGCCACCGACCTGACGGACCGGGCGAGGTCACCGGGCGGGGCGTCCTTCAGCAGGAAGCCGGCCACGTGCGCGGTGAGCGCCCGGCGGACCGTGCCGGGACGGCCGAGGCCCGTGAGGATCAGTACCCGGCAGCCGGGCAGTCGCCGGTGCAGTTCGGCGGCGGCGGTGATGCCGTCGGTGCCCGGCAGGTCGATGTCGATGACGGCCACGTCGGGGCGGGTGCGCAGCGCGGTCTCCACGATGGTGTCGCCGCGGTCCAGCGAGGCGACCACTTCGAGGTCCGGTTCCAGCTCCAGCAGAGCGACGAGGGCGCCCCGGATCATGTGCACGTCCTCGGCAAGCAGGATCCTCACCGACAGCATGGCCGACCCCCGATCGAACGTGCGGTCCTTCCGGTTGTACGGTGAAGATTATCCGTGCTCCGGGCGTGTCGCGCCGGGTCGGACCGGAGTATGCGCTTCCAGGTGGAACCGCCCGTCCCGGCGCACCCCCGAGGTGACGCGGCCGCCGATGGCACCGAGCCGGGTGCCCAGGTTGCTCAGGCCGCTGCCGCCCGGGCCGGCGGGCCGGTCCCTGCCCGTCACCCCGTCATTGACGAGCGTCAGCCAGGCGGTGTCGTCCTTGCGGACCGCCGTGATGGTGCAGCACTGGGCCTTGCTGTGCCGGAGGATGTTGGTGACCCCCTCGCGCAGGACGGTCGCGAGCGCCGTGTCCACGTCCGGATGGAGCCGGCCGCAGGAGATGTCGAGAGTGACCCGGATGCCCGCCGCCGCCAGGACCGTCGCCGCCGACTCGGCCTCTTCGGCCAGGGACATCTCACGGTAACTCCGGGCCACCAGGCGGGCGTCGGCCAGCGCCTGCCGCGACAGGCCCAAGACGGCGGTCACCTCTTCCTGCGCGCGGGCCGGGCGGGTCACCACCAGGCGGTGGATGAGTTCGCACTTGAGCGTGATCGCGGACAGGCTGTACCCCAGCAGGTCGTGCACATCCCGGGAGAAGCGCATCCGCTCGTGGGCGACGGCCATGCGTGCCAGCGCCGTACGCGCCGACTGGACCTCGTGCACGAGGTCGGTCAGCCGGATCAGGCCGTACAGGACGAGACCGGTGAGCAGCGTGGTGAGCGGGGTGGACAGCTTGGTGACGGCAGGCAGCCGCAGGGCGAACGCGCAGCCGTCGTTGACCGCGGCCACCAGCGCGAAGAGGAACCAGGACGATGGCGAGGGAAGCATCAGCAGGAGTGCGGCGCCGAGGAGCCCGCCCATGCCCGCCCAGGGGATGCCCAGCCAGAGAGTCGGCAGGAATGTCAGGACGGACTGGACGGTGAGGGTCAGCGTTTTCCACGGCAACGGCCAACGGCGGGCCCGCGGCGAACTGTGCAGCAGATGGAGGAAGAAGAGTGCCGACGCCGAGCCGAGGCCCACGAGCAGAAGACCCGGTGGCGGATCGTCCCGGAGAACGTCGAGGAGGGGCACGGACGTATAGCCGCACAGAACAATGACGGTGATGATTCTGGCCACTTGGACGGCCGGAATTTCCGCCCCGGAGACACAACGGACCGGCTGGTCACCCGCCGTTCGGCCTAAAGCGGCCTGGTATCTCCTCGCATCGGTCTCCGCATCGAGGGGGGCGACTCCGAGTGCCGTACGCCGAAGAGGGTCAACCACGCGATGCCTCCTCACTGGTGGACCGGAACCGAAGTCCCGCGGATGCTTTGATACTTACTCGCTGGACGGTCGGGGCCAAAGTCCCGCGCACACGGTACTCGGACGACGGAATGGCCGAAAGAATGAGGAGTGACAGCGTTTCGACCGCGCTAACTCGGCCGTCCGGATAAAGAGCGGGGGAGTTCCGGTCCATTCCTCCTTAACCGGTCGTTCACGGAAGCGCGGCCGTACTCCGCCGCACCCGGCCGGCCCGCCCGGGAGGACCCGGCACGCCCGCAAACCTGCCGGCGTCACCGGGGCACCGTGAGATTTTCACGTGCGGGTTCGTGTCCGGGTCACTGGGCGCCCGCCCCTCGCTGGTGCCACCCTGATCCCAGGCTTCGGGTGACGTTCCCCCGGGCCGGGACCGCGTGAGTGCACCGAAGGGGAGAGCGCGCAATGGACATCACGTTACTGGGCCCGCTGACCGCGTATGAGGACGACGTCCCGGTGGTGCCGAGCGCGGCCAAGCCCCGGCAGATCCTGGCCATGCTGGCGCTGCAGGCCGATCACGTCGTCACCGTACCGACCCTGATGACGGAGATCTGGGGGGAGCGCATCCCGCGCAGCGCCGCCACCACGCTGCAGACCTACATCCTCCAGCTCCGCCGGAAGATCACCGCCGCGCTGGCCGGAAACCCCGCCGTCGACGCCAAGGACATCCTCGCCACCCGCTTCGGGGGCTATCTGTTGCGGGTACGGTCCGGCCGGATCGACGTCCAGGAGTTCGAGCGGCTGGCGGCCGAAGGGCGCGCGGCCTTCCACGCCACCGACTACGACACCGCCTCCCGGCTGCTCTCCCGCGCGCTCGCCCTCTGGCAGGGGCCCGCGCTCGTCGACGTACGGGCCGGCAGCGTCCTGGAACTGGAGGCACTGCGCCTGGAAGAGAGCCGGATGGCCGCCCTGGAACGCCGCATCGACGCCGACCTGCACCTCGGACGGCACACCGAAGTGGTGCCGGAGCTGAGAGTGCTGACGATCCGGCACCCCATGCACGAGCGGTTCTGTGCCCAGCTCATGCTCGCCCTGCACCGTTCGAGTGGCTCCTGGCGCGCCCTGGAGGCGTACCAGCGGCTGCGCGGCACCCTCGTCGCCGAGCTGGGACTGGAGCCCTCGCCATCGCTCCAACGGCTCCACCAGGCGGTGCTCTCCGGCGACACCGCGCCGGACTTGCAGGCCGCGGGCGTGGACTGACCGGCTTGCCCCGAAGCGGTGTTGTGCGCATACCGCGGCTCCACCGTCCCGCGGGTGTCCGTCGTCCCGGCGAGGCGTACGGCGGCGCGGCTGGGAGCCGCCGCGGTGGCGGCCCGGAGGCATGAGCCCCCGGGCCACCCCACCGGGTCCGCGCCGTCCGTTCAGGCGGGCACGGCCTCCAGCGCGTAGTACAGGAACGGGCACTTCAGCGGCGTCAGCCCGGCCGGTTTGAGCCCGGCGTCGGCGAACAGCTCCCCGAACTCCGCGCGGGTACGCTCCCGCCCTGTGGTGACGGCCATCATCTCGATGTCCATCAGCGCGGCGCCCAGCGCGTCCCCCGGGTCCTCGTCATGCCGGCCTTCGGCCAGCACCGAGGAGAAGACGATGATCCGGCCGCCCGGCGCCAACGCCTCCCGGCAGTTCCCGAGGATGCGGCGGCAGGAGTCGTCGTCCCAGTCGTGCAGGATGTTCTTGAGGAGGTACGCGTCCGCGCCGGCCGGCACCGAATCGAAGAACGAACCGGACACCACGTCGCAACGGTCCTCCAGGGCGGCCTCCTTGAGCACACGGGGCGCGTCGAGGACACCGTCGGAGGTGTCGAAGACCGTACCGCGCAGGTCGGGGTTGGCGGACAGGATGCCGGCGAGGTGCGTGCCGTTGCCGCCCCCGACATCCGTCACGTGCCGGAAGCGCGTGAAGTCGACTCGCTCGACGATGGCCGGGACCTGCACCGCGCTGCCGGCGGCCATGGCGGCGTGGAACACCTCGGCGTGCTCCGGTGTCCGGCTCAGGTGCTCGAAGAGCCCTTGCCCGTGCACCAGATCGAAAGCGGGCCTGCCGGTCCGCACGCACTGTTCGAGCGCGCCCCACGCCTGCCAGACCTCGGGCGCGCCGTGCATCGCGTCCAGCGGGCCGCCGTGCAGCGGTGAGTCACCGCGGTACATGCCGCCGAGCGGGGTCAGCGCGAAGCGCCCCCGCTCGTCCTGGCGCAGCAGTCCGGCCGGGACGGCGGCCCGCAGCAGCCGGCGCAGGAAATCGGGGTCCGCGCCCGTGAGTTCGGTCAGCTCGGCGGCGGACTTCGCCGTGTCGCCGAGCGCGTCGGGGATGCCGAGCCGGGAGACGGCTCCGCCGATCTGGAACAGGGCGAAACCGAACATGACGGGCAGGTACTCGGCCGTGGTCGGCTGGTCCGAGCGGAAACGGCTCATGCGTATGTCTCCTTGAGGTGTCGATGGAATGATCCGAGGCGCCGGGAGGGGGCGCGGGCGTGCGGCCCGGGTCAGGGTCTGCGGCAGACGACGAGCGTGTCGAAGTCGGCGAGCGGCCGGTGGACCGGTGCGGCGAAGCCCGCGGCGCGCACCTGCCCGGTCAGCTCGGCGAGGGTGTACTCCCCGCCGCCCTCGGTCATCAGAAGCATGTTCAAGGAGGCGACCAGGTTCTCCGTGTCGTCGCTCCGCTCGCCGAGCATCCGGTCGTAGACCACCAGCGCGCCGCCCGGGCGTACGGCCTCGAACGCCGCGTCCAGCAGCCGCTGCCGCCGGGCCGGGTCCCAGTCGTGCAGGACGTGGCCGTAGATCAGGACGTCCGCCGGGGGCAGCGGGGTCCGGAAGAAGTCGCCGCCGTGGAAGACGGCCCGCTCCGTGAGACCCCTCTCCGCCATGTGCGCGTCGAAGAACGGTTCCAGCTGCGGCAGGTCGAAGAGGTGCCCCCGCAGGCCGGGGCGCGCGGTCAGCAACTGGCCCAGCAGGTGACCGCGGCAGCCGCCCACGTCGAGTACCGAGGTGAACTCCGGCCCGCCCAGCCCATCCAGCCCCTCAGGCCCGGCCACCTCGTCCAGCGCGGCCAGCACCGGATCGCCCAGACCCGCGGTCACTCCGTCCATCATGCGGGCGAAACGCCCGGTGGCGACCGGGTCCCGGAGCATCCCCAGGTAGTCGCCGGCCGCCTGCGGCCGCCCGGTGCGCAGGGCCTCGGTGAGCTTGCCGTACACGGGGTAGAGGTTGACGTCGGCACCGTGCAGGAAGCCGACGACCGCCCCGGGACGGCCGGTGACGAGGTGACGCGCGGCGCTCTCGCTGTTGCGGTAGCGCCCGTCGGCCTGCCGGTGCAGCAGGCCCAGCGCGGTGAGCAGGGCGAGGAAGGGGCCGAGACCCCGCCCGTGCAGCCCGAGCCGGACCCGCAGTTCCTCCTCCGTGGCGGGGCCGTCGTCCAGGACGGTGAACAGATCCAGGCGTACGGCGGTGAGCAGCGCCTTCGCGTCGCAGAACCGGTTGCCAAGACGCAGGATGCCCGCCGCCGTGCCGAGGTCCGAAGCGCTGCCCGTCATGACCGGTACTCCCTTTCGCCGCCCTGCCCTGGCCCTGTGCGGAACGGAATCTCGCACCGGCGGATGGAGAACGGCTCGATCCGCGGTCGTCCCGCACGTGGCCGCCGGGCGGCCCGGCCCCCGGCCAACCCGGTTCCAGCGGGCGTCGAGCCCGGCACCAGCGCCCGTGCGGAGACTGCGCACGACAGCCCCCGCAGTCGAGAGAGGTGTCAGGTGAGCTCCAAGTGCCCGGTCAGCTATCCCTTCCCGTGGGCCCCCGCGCCTGATGTCCCGGCGGACTGGCGTTCCCTGCGGGAGGGCCCGCTGCTGAACATCAGCCTGCCAAGTGGCGACCCGGCGGTGCTGGTCACCCGCTACAAGGACGTCCGCAGGCTCTACGCCGACGAGCGGCTTAGCCGCAACTGGGCCCGGCACCCGGTGTCCCGGATCTCCGCAGGCAACGACCTCTTCGCTGACCCCGAGATCGACAACGACCCGCCCCGCTATCTCGTCGAGCGCGGCATCGTCATGCGTGCCTTCAGCCACCGCCGGCTGGAGGCCCTGCGCCCCGTGGTCCGGCGGATCACCGCGGACCTGTTGGACGCCATGGAGGCGGACGGCCGCAACGAGGCCGAACTCATGGAGGCGTTCGCCTTCCCGCTGCCCATCCTCGTCATCTGCCACATGCTGGGCGTGCCGCCGCGGGACCGCGACAAGTTCCGCTCCCTGATCGACGGTTACCTCTCGGTGAGCCGGCTGTCCGATGAGGAGGTCGAGCGCTGCCGCGTGCAGTACTGGGACTACCTCTCCGAGCTGATCGCCGCCAAGCGGGCCGACCCCGGCGACGACCTGATCAGCGACCTGATCAAGGTCAACGCCGAGGACCCCGGCAAGCTCACCGACCACCAGCTCCAGCACTGGGTCAAGACCCTGCTCATCGCCGGTTACGTCACCACGGCCTCCCAGATCGGCACCAGCATGGCCGTCCTGCTGCACCGGCCCGCGGTCGCCGCCGAGCTCAAGGCCGACCTGTCGCTGGTGCCCTCCGCCGTCGAGGAACTCCTGCGCTACCAGATCATGGGTACCTCGCTCGGCTCCCTGCGCTATGCCCTGGAGGACATCACCCTGCTCGACGGCACCGTGATCCCCAAGGGCAGCACCGTCCTGCTCTCCGTCGAGAGCAACATGGACGAGGAGGTCTTCGACGACCCGACCACCCTGGACATCCGGCGCGAGGACAACCACCACCTGACCTTCGGCGCCGGCATCCACTTCTGCGCCGGCGCCGCCCTGGCCCGTATGGAACTCCAGGAAGCCACCGCGGGCCTCCTGCGCCGTTTCCCCGGCCTCACCCTCGCCGTCCCCGGCGAACGACTGGTCCGCCCCGAAGGCGGCTTCCTCGCCGGCTACGCCGAGATTCCCGTGAGGTGGTGAACCCGTATGCCCACGTCGGACGCCGGAGGCCGGCCGGCCCTCTCCTCGGACCCTGAAACCCGTCTGACCGTCACCGCGAACAGCGACACCTGTGTGACCAGCAACCTCTGCGTCAACCGGCTTCCGCAGGTCTTCGGCCAGGACGAGGACGGCTGCGTCCTCGTCCTCGATCCGCACCCGGCCGCGGAGCTGGGACGGGAACTCCTGCGCGCCCGGCGCAGTTGCCCCACGCGGTCGATCCGTGTGGAAGGCATGAAGGAAGGCGCGGAGGGCCCGGAGGACTGACCCGCGGTCCCGCGCCCGTACGACCGAGGCCCCCACAGCACGTGCCGGGGGCCTCGGTCTCTCGTGTCCGGGTAGGCGCGCGGTAGGGCGGCCTCAGTCCCCCTTGGCCAGGCGCTCCGCGTGGTCCCGCTGCTGACGCGTGGCGAAGCGGAGGAAGGCGACCATCTCGGCCAGGGTGTCGGCGCCGAGCCCGCGCAGGTACTCCGCCCCTTCGCGCGCGATGGGTGTGAAGATCTCGGCGACCATCGCGTAACCCTTCTCGGTGGGCTCCACGATCACCCGGCGCCGGTCGGCGGTGTCGCGGGCGCGGGTGGCGTAGCCGGAGCGTTCGAGGCGGTCGATGGCCGTGGTGACGCCGCCCGTGGTCAGGCCTGCGGCGGTGGCCAGCTCGCCGGGGCTCATGGGGGAGGGACCGAAGAGCAGGTCGAGGCAGCGCAGGTCGGTGCGGTTGAGCCCGAGCCGGTCCGCCACCTGCTGGTCCAGGGTGTCGGCCGAACGCTGGAACTCTTGCATGACCAGGCCGAATTCCTCGATGAGCCGCTCTCGCCGCTCGTCGTCGGGTGCCTGTCCGACCTGTTCGCCGGTGGCCTGCTGCACTGTCACGGTCAATCCTCTCCCCGGTTTCTCTTGACATTCTAGCGATTCCCGCCGTACAGTCGACCCAGTGAATCGCTAGATTAGCTAGTGACTAGAAGTTCGACTCTCACGATTCTTGGCCAGGCGGACGTCTGGTGCGGTGAAAGGAGCTCCGATGGCCAGCACCATCCCCACCGGCCGGCTCGTCTTCGTCCCTCAGGTCCAGCACCTCACCCTGGACGTCGCCGAGGTCCCGGCCGGCGTCACCCCGGAGCGGTGCAGCACCGAGTTCGGCGGCCGGGACTCGCTGGTCGAGGACGACGGCAAGGGCACGATCACCATCCGCCGCCGCGGTCCGGTGCACCCCTTCGACCTGGCCCGGCGCACGGCACACGTGACGCTCAGCCCGCTCGTCGCCTGGCACGTCGAGGTCCGCGGCCCGGCCGCGCACATCGAAGCCGATCTGACCGGACTGCCCCTGCTCTCGCTGTGCGTCACCGGCGGTCTGACCCAGGCGCGCTTCGTGCTCCCGTACACCGACCGGACCGTGGCCGTGCACTTCGGCAGCGGCGTCCGCAAGACGACGATCGTGCGCCCGCCATCCGTACGCGCCACTCTGCGCGGCGACACCGGTTTCACCGGGCTCTCGCTGGACGGTGAATGGGTCGGCACCCGTACCGAGGTCGACTGGCGCAGCGCCGAACCGTTCGAGGCGACGCCCGGCTGCTACGACATCACGCTCGCCTCCGGCGCCAACCGGCTCACCATCGCCTAGTCACCCGGAGCCGTCCGGAGCCACCCCACACACGACCCTAGGAGTCGTCATGGACCTGCAACTGGAGGGCCGACGGGCCGTCGTCACGGGCGCCGGCCGTGGCATCGGCCTGGCCGTCGCCCGGGCGCTCACCTCCGAAGGCGCCCTGGTGATGGGCGGTACGCGCAGCGACAGTCCCGCCCTGCGTGCGGCCACCCCGCACACCGTCGAGGTCGACCTGGCCACCCCCGACGGGCCGGGGCGGCTGGTCGAGAAGGCGGTGGAGACCTTCGGTGGCCTGGACATCCTGGTGAACAACGTCGGCGGCCGCACGACCGCCGCCACCGGCTTCCTGGACCTGACCGACGAGGACTGGCAGGCCGGCTTCGACCTCAACTTCCTCAGTGCCGTACGGGCCGTACGCGCCGCACTGCCCGCCCTGATCGAGAGCCGGGGCGCCATCGTCAACATCGGCTCGGTCAACGGGCGCCTGCCCTCACCACGCCTGACCGAGTACAGCGCGGCGAAGGCCGCCCTGGCCAACCTGACCAAGACCCTCTCCGAGGAGTTCGGCCCACGGGGCGTCCGCGTGAACACCGTCTCGCCGGGCCCGGTCCTCACGGACGTCTGGCGCAACCCGCGCCGTGCGGCCCGGCCGGACCCGGATGCCGAGGACGGACTCGCCGAGGTGCCCCGACGGATGGGGCTGACCACCGGCGAGTTCATCGCCCCGGAGGAGGTCGCCGACATGGTCGTCCTCCTGGCCTCCCGCCGTCTCCCAGGTGCCACCGGAGCCGACTGGCTCATCGACGCGGGGATGCTCAAGTCCCTCTGACGACACGGCACCACGGCCGGTCCACACCACCCGCCCGCCGGTACCACCGGCAGAGCCCGCACCACGCGTGACAGATCCACATGGAACACGAGGGGAACAACCTGACATGACCGACGCACCGTTCCACGTCCTCATCATCGGTGGCGGCACCGGTGGCATGGCCCTGGCGCACGGCCTCAAGCGGGCGGGGATCAGCTTCGCCGTCTACGAGCGCGAGGCGACCCGCAGCACCGGTCTGCACGGTTACCGCGTGGGCATCAACCCCGACGGCAGCCGGGCGCTGAGGTACCTGCTGCCGCCCGACCTGTTCGACACCTTCGTCGCCACCTGCGCCCGGTCCCCGAAGTACTTCAGCTTCCTCACGGAGGACCTCAAGCCCAGCCTGACCCTCGACATCGTCCAGAGCGACGACCCCGTCAACAACGAGAAGTCCGTGAGCCGGATGACCCTCCGGCAGGTGCTGCTCACCGGCATTGAGGACGAGGTGCACTTCGGCAAGACCTTCACGCACTACGAGAAGGAGGCCGACGGCCGCGTCACCGCGTACTTCGACGACGGCACCAACGCCACCGGAGACCTGCTCGTCGCCGCCGACGGGTCCAACTCACGGGTGCGCCGACAGTACCTGCCGCACTCGCAGGTCAAGGACGCCAACATCATCTCCATTACCGCCAAGGTCCCGATCACCCAGGAGAGCAAGGCGCTGCTCCCGCCCAAGGTCTTCCAGGGCATCGGCCTGGTGGTCGCCCCCAAGGGCTACAGTTGCATCCTGCACACCATGGAGTTCGGCTGGGACCGCGAGGGCCGCGTCAAGTCCGGCATCGGCGGCAACGACGCCGAGCTCATCAAGCAGTGGCCCGGCCTGCTCTTCGACAACACCCGCGACTACATCAACTGGGGTTTCTGGGCCTCCACGGACAAGTTCCCGCCGGACGTCCTGAAGAAGTCGCCAGGCGAGCTGATCAAGGTCGTTCTGGACATGACACCCGACTGGAGCCCCGCCCTCCGCAAGCTCTTCAGCATGGGCGACCACCAGACCACGTTCCCCATCAACATCCGCACCTCCGTGCCCATCCCGCGGTGGAGCGCCAGTAACGTCACCCTGATCGGCGACGCCATCCACACCATGACCCCCGGACAGGGCGTCGGAGCCAACACCTCCCTGCGCGACGCGGCCCGGCTGTGCAGCAATCTGATCGCGTACGTACGCGGTGACATGACGTTCCTGCAGGCCATCGACACGTACGAGGCGAAGATGGTCCGCTACGGCTTCGAAGCGGTCAAGGAGTCGCTGAAGCGGACCGGCGGGGACCAGCCCATTCACAAGCCGGTCGTCGGCCGGGCCGTCCTGGCCTCCATGCGCGGCTACTTCTGGGTCGCCCGTCACGTCCCCTCCGTACACAAGAAGATGGAGGAGGACCTCTACCTGGACCGCGGCGGCGACCGTGAGGACTACGGCCTGCTCATCCCGCCGAACAAGAACTGACCCGACCCGGCCCGTGAGCGCGCCGCCCCACCGGAACGGCGCGCCACGTGGCCGGGGCTACCGCGCGTCCGCCCGTGCCGGCGTTCCAGTACGGGGTCCGGAGGCCGTCGACGTGCGCTGGTAGCGCGCCCGGCCCAGGGCCGCGGCCGCCGTCAGGGGCACGGTCAGGACGGCCGCCAGCCAGAACAGGGGACGGTAGGCGTGCGCCTGGGCGGTGGAGGCGGCCAGGCCGCTGGCGAGGGCGCTGCCCACGTACAGGGCGACACCGAACATGGCCACGCCCGTCGCACGGGCCGTGGGGGACAGCGTCGTCGCCCACGACTGGATCGTCGAGTGCATGAACGACCAGCCGCCCCCGAGGAGCAGGGCCACCACGACGAGTGCCCCGGTGGACTGGCTGTACCCGGCGAGCAGGTACGCCGCGGCCATCTGCGCCCCGCCGGCCGTGATCAGGCCCACCGGGGACCACTGCCCGACGAGCCGCTTGACCACCTGCGCCGCCGCCATGGAACCCACCCCGTACAGGGCCGCGACCGCGCCGGCCAGGGCGGTGGGGACGCCCCGCGCCTCCAGGACCGGGGCCAGGTACGTCAGGAAGCCGAGGAGCACCGCGCCCTCCAGCATCGCCACCGCCATCACATACCACTGCCAGGCCGAGGACAGGACCACCCGGAAGGGCGCCAGCAGCGAACCGGAGGGAGTCCGCCAGCACAGGGGCGTTGGACGCGAGAGCCGAGGCCAGGGCGGCCAGTGCCGCGCCGGTGAGCGACACCTGCATCACCCACACACGGCCCCACCGGTCACTGGCCGCCCCCCACACCGGCTGCATGAGCCCGTAGGTGAGGTAGTAGGCGCTCGCGGCCAGCACCACGGTGGGGAGCGGGGCCCCGAGCTTGGGGCCGATGAGAGCCAGCATGGGCGCGATGCAGAAACGGTCGAAGTTGCTGACGAATCCGGCGGTGTACAGCAGCCGCAGGGAGGACGCGGGAAGCGCCGCCACCGGTGTCGGTGCGGTGGTGGTCACGAGGAAGATGCTCCTTTCCTGGAAGGTCCGGCGAGAACGGGTGCCGGAGACGGGCCGGTCCGGGGCGGACGTGGCCGGCCACCAGCCAGTTCAGCACCGGGCCCCACGGGGCGGAGACCGCTGGCTATTGCCATCTCTCACAGCCTGGTCGCGGCATCGTGCCTGGTGGCGGCAGCATCGCGAGAGGGCACCCGCGGCCGTGCGGGCGCCCGCCGGCCGGAGGAGAGACATCCCAACGTTGAAGTCAAGCCGCTGCCGTGACAGGTTGTGTGACTTGGTAGCACGCTCCGTCGCGGAGCATGGCCCACAAGACGTTCAGCCTTCGGCGGGCAAGGGCCAGTACCGCCTGTTTGTGTGCTTTGCCCTCGCTCCTCTTCCGGTCGTAGTACGCCTTCGAGGTCGGAAGCCCGCGGTGATAGCGCCTCGGCCTGCGGAGATTGCCACGGACACGGCCGGAGTCGCGGGGTTGCGGGGCCAGGCCGGCGAAACCGGCCAGTCGATCGGCGGTGCTGAAGGAAGCGATGTCGCCGCCGGTGGCGGCGATGAACTCCGCGGCGAGGCGGGGCCCATGCCGGGCAGGCTGTTGATCACCTCGGCGTGTGGATGCTCGCGAAACCGGGCCTCGATGAGGGCGTCGAGTTCGGCGATCTCCTGATTGAGGGTCGTCACCCCCTTCGCGAGCCGGACCACCATCGCGGCGGCCAGCCTCTCGCCGGGCAGTGCCGTGTGCTGGGCCTCGGCCGCCCCCACAGCCGTCCTGGCGAGCGTGGAGGCACCGCGGACCTTGCGGTTCTTCAGCCACGTCTCGATGCGCTTGGCACCCGCGCGACGGATCGCCGCCGGGGTCTGGTACCTGGTCAGCAGCATCACCGGACCCTGCTTGGTCAGGGCCAGCGACCACTCCAGCGCGGGGAAGATCTCCAGCAGCTGAGCCCGCAGGCGGTTGATCTGGCAGGGCGGTCGAAGACGACGTCCAGTCGCCTGGACGTGAGAATGCGCAGGTCCACGGCGATCTCGTCGCCGGGTCGCAGCAGCCCGATGTCCCGGCGGATGCGGGCCTGGTCGGCGATGACGAAGGCGTCCTTCGCGTCCGTCTTTCCCTCACCTCGGTAGGTGCCCGACGCACGGTGGACGGCGAACCCGGTGAGATAGGCGACGGGCTGGTCGTGGTTGAGCAGGAGGCCGATCAGCAGTGCGGCACCGCCCCGGTTGAGGTCGATGGCCCACAGCCCGTCGCTGGATATCTCCAGGACGTCCCCGATCAGCGTAAGCAACTCGGTCTCATCGTTCGGGACGCGGGGGGACAGCAGCCGCTTGCCCTCCGCATCGATCACCACCGCGTGGTGGTGCGTCTTTCCGATGTCCAGCCCGGCCCAAATCTGGGGCACAGGTCACCTCCGCCGCTTCGTCGTCGTCATCGGCCCCCACAGACGACCTCGCCGGCGTGGTCTCACAGCAGTGATCAACGTCGCAAATCCCAATGGGCGGTCGAGTCGTCGCGGAGCTCCGGGCGGCCATGTCTCTCAAGCCGTCGAGCGGCATCCGCATGACAGCCATACCCGAAGCCCCTGGGCCCTCCGATCGTACGAATGACCAGATCAGACCAACGACTTGAAAGGTAAGACACCATGACGCGCGGCAGGCCGTCGCCCTCGGACACCTGCGCACCGCCCCGCACCTCCGGCCGCCGGCGCGGTGGCCGGTTAGCACCGCACCCCTACCGCCTGGCGAGTCCCCCCGCCGTGAACTGGGGGCCTTCCTCCGTCCCGCAGGGAACGGCTGACACCGGCGGATGTGGGACTGCCGGACCTCCCGGGACGCCGGACGCCCGGACTGCGGCGGCCGGAGGTCGCCGAGCTCGCCGGCATCAGCGTCTCCTGGTATACGTGGCTGGAGCAGGGCCGGGTGCGGACCTCGGAGCAGGTGCTGCGCGCGGTGTCCCGCGTGCTGCGGCTGGACGCCGCGGAGACCGCGCACGTCCTGTCGTTCGCGGAGGAGAGCAGGCCGGCCGCCGACGCCCCGACGTGGGTGTCACCCAACCTGCACACCCTGGTGCAGGCCATGACACCGCACCCGGCCGTGGTGCTCGACCCGCACTGGGACCTGCTGGCCTGGAACGCCGGGTACGCCGCGCTGCTGACCGACCCGGCCCGGCTGCACCCCAAGCAGCGCAACCTGCTCTGGCTGGTGTTCCGCTGGCCGCCAGCCCGCACCCTGCTCCCCGACTGGGAACAGGAAGCCCGCGCCCTGCTCGGCCAGTTCCGCTCCCGGGCGGCTCGCCGGCCGAAGGACCCGCGGTTCGCCGAACTCGTCACCGAGCTGCTGGCCGACGGCGACGCGGCCCGCTGGTACGAGCGCCGGGAGACCACCGGGTTCGAGCCCTCGGTCCGCCGCTTCCGGCACCCGGCCGTCGGCGAACTGCGGCTCCGCTACGTGAAGCTGGCCGCCGTGGACGAGCCCGGCCACCACTTCCTGTCCTACCTGCCCGACGACCGGGACTCCGAGGACGCCCTGCGCCGCCTGTGGGAGAACGCGTGAGCCCCGCGGGCCGCCCGGACGTTCCGGGAAACGGCTCCGCGGGGCTCCCCCGCTCGGCGGGTCAGCCGGTCAGCACGGCCTTCAGGACGGTGCCCGCCGCCACGTCCGCGAGCGCCTCGGCGTGCCGCTCCAGCGGGTAGGACGTGACCATGCCCTCCAGGTCGAAGCGCGCGGCGAGCGCCGGCAGCAGCCGCACGTACTCGACCACGTGCGCGCCGGTGAAGGCCCACGACCCGATCCGTCGAGCTGCCGGTAGACGATCTGGTGCGGGTTGAGCCGGGTGTCCCCGGCGTCCGTGTACTGGCCGATGACCAGGTACGACCCGCCCCTGCGGGCCAGCGTCAGGCCCTGCGCCACCGCGTCGGGGACCCCGGCGCACTCGATGACGAGGTCGGCGCCGTCCGGCCCGGCGGCGGCCCGCGCCTCGCGCAGCACCGCCCTGGGGGTCCGCGGCGCCCACGACGTCCAGGTGCACGTCCCCGATCCCGGCAGCGGCCGCCGCGGCCAGCCGCTCCTTCGGGCCGCCCACGATGACGACGCGTGCCGCCCCGGCGAGCTGAGCCAAGGCCGCAGCGGCCAGCCCCACCGGGCCGCCTGGACGATGACGGTCTCACCCAGCCGTACTGGCCGCCGCTCGTACAGGGCGTGCACGACCGTGGGACCGGCGCAGGCCAGGGCCATCGCCGCGGCGGGGGAGACGCCCGGGGCCGTCCGCACCACGGTGGTGCCCGGCTGGAGGACGATGTGGTCGGCCCACGAGCCCGAGAGGGGCACGCCGTCGGCGAGGGTGCGGTTGACGCCGTAGGTGCGGCGGTTCTCGCACAGGGTGGGTTCGCGGTGCAGCCGGCAGGGCGGGCAGAGGCCGCAGGCGATGGAGGAGGCCCACATCACCGGGTCGCCCACCGACAGCGGCTCGCCCAGGGCGTCCAGGCCGCCGCCCGGGCCGAGTTCGAGGACGGTGCCGTACCCCTCGTGGCCGAGGACCAGCGGCGTCGGTATGGGCAGGTGGCCCTGCTGGAGGTGCAGGTCCGTGCCGCAGATCCCGCCGTACAGGCGGTGGAGGACCGTGCCGTCGGCGGGCGCCGGCGGCACGGGGAACCCGCGCAGCGCGGGCGGTGCGCCGAACTCCTCCAGGACCACGGCCCGCCCGGTGCGCCCGTTCCCTTCCGTCATGAGGTCACCATGCCCAGGGTGTCGGAGAAGCACTGCCCCAGCGGCCGCAGGGGAGCCGTGTCGCGGCACACCACGTAGTCGGGCCGCGGCTCGCCCTGCGGGCGGGGCGGGTTGGAACAGGCGTTGTACGTCGCGATGAGCAGCCGGCGGGCCCACGGCGACATGTTGGGCGCGGAACCGTGCACGATCTCGGGCGAGAAGAACACCACCGAACCGGCGGGGCCCTTGGGGCTGGTCATGCCGTGCCGGTCCACGAGGGTGGCGAGCTGCTCCGGGGTGAGGGAGATGTCGTCGGAGCAGGAACCAACCCGCCTGGGAGACGGCGGTGACGCCCAGCGCGCAGAGCACCTGAGGCCGTTTCAGCACGCCCGCCTCGGCGCGCGCCGAGGCGCCGGCCTCCCGGGTGACCGCGCGCGGCACCAGGGCGAACAGGGCCAGGAAACCCAGCACCGCCGCGCCCGTCACACACCAGAACGTCGCCCGCCAGCCCCACTGCTGTCCGATCGCCGTGCCGATCGGCCCGCCGAGCATGGTGGCCAGGCTGAGGCCGCCGGAAACCCAGGCGATGGCGGCGGCCCGGTGCCCGGCCGGGTCGAGCCGGACGGCGATGACGACGCAGATCGCCGCGAAGGTGCTGTGGGTGAGGGCCCCGAGCGTCCGCGCGGCCATGAGCAGGGGGAACGAAGGGGCGAGCGCGCCCAGGACATTGGCCGCGGCGAACACGGCGAGCAGGGTCAGCGCCAGCCTCCGCGGCGCGACCCGCGCGACCCGCGCGGTCAGGGCCGTCACGACCGGGCCGCCCACGGCGACCGTGACCGCGTACGCGCTGAGCAGCCGCCCGGCGCTCGCCACGGAGACGCGCAGATCCCGGGCGACGTCGAGCAGCAGGCCGACGAGGGCGAACTCGGCCGAGCACAGGGCGAACACCGAGAGCGCCAGGGCCGCGAGGGCGGCGACGGGAGCTCCCGCCGAGGGCGCGCCCCGTGCTTCCCGCGCCGAGCTGGTGGACGAGACATCCGCGGCGGACAAGAGTCGACTCCCTCCCTGGATGGATCGAAACGCTGTATGTCGATCCGACCTATCTCGGAGTCTAGGCTTATGCTTTCTGTTCATGTCAAGCCTGTTGGATCTCGCCGTCCTGGGATTCCTCCACGAGGAGCCCCTCCACGGCTATGAGCTGCGCACCCGCATCGCCCGTCTCACCGGGCACGTCAAGGCGATCAGCCACGGCACCCTGTACCCGGCGATCAAGCGCATGGAGACGGCCGGGCTGCTCGTCCGCGAAGCACAGCAGGGGGCGGTGGCGGCGCCCCGGCACGTGCTGAGCCTGACCGAGGAGGGCCGGCGCACGTTCCTGGAGCGGCTGCGGCGGCCCGAGGAGCCGTTCGTCACCGACGAGAACCGGTGGTTCACGCTCCTCGCCTTCCTGCGCCACCTGCCCGACCGGCAGGCACAGGCCCACGTCCTGCGCAGACGGCTCGCCTTCCTCAGCGAGCCCAGCAGCTTCTTCTACGACGGGGACCGGCCGCTCGGCGTCGAGGACGTGGACGACCCGTTCCGGCGCGGCGTCCTCACCATCGCCCGGGCCACCTCCCGGGCCGAACTGGCCTGGCTGGAGGAGACGATCGCGGAGCTGGAGCGGACCGGCTGAACGCGGAAGGCCCCCGCTCCACGGGGGAGCGGGGGCCTTCCGGGCCGATCGGGGGGATCAGAAGCGGCGCGTGATCAGCGCTCGCTTGACCTCCTGGATCGCCTTCGTCACCTCGATGCCGCGCGGGCAGGCGTCGGTGCAGTTGAAGGTCGTCCGGCAGCGCCAGACACCGTCCTTGTCGTTCAGGATCTCCAAGCGCTGCTCCCCGGCCTCGTCACGCGAGTCGAAGATGAAGCGGTGCGCGTTGACGATCGCCGCCGGGCCGAAGTACTGGCCGTCGTTCCAGAACACCGGGCACGAGGACGTGCACGCGGCGCACAGGATGCACTTGGTGGTGTCGTCGAAGCGCTCGCGGTCCTCGGCGGACTGCAGGCGCTCGCGCGTCGGCTCGTTGCCCTTGGTGATCAGGAACGGCATCACGTCCCGGTACGCCTGGAAGAACGGCTCCATGTCGACCACGAGGTCCTTCAGGACCGTGAGGCCCTTGATGGGCTCCACCGTGATCGGCTTCTCGGGGTTGATGTCCTTGATCAGCGTCTTGCAGGCGAGGCGGTTGCGGCCGTTGATGCGCATGGCGTCGGAGCCGCAGATGCCGTGGGCGCAGGACCGGCGGAAGGTCAGCGAACCGTCCAGGTCCCACTTGATCTTGTGCAGACCGTCGAGCACGCGCTCCTTCGGGTCGATCTCGACCTCGAAGTCCTGCCAGGTCGCCTCGGCGGAGACCTCCGGGTTGAACCGGCGGACGCGGAAGGTGACCGTGATGTAGGGGGAGGCCTTGCTGGAGGCTTCCACCTTGTCTTCGATCGCGGTGCTCATCAGTACTTACGCTCCATGGGCTGGTAGCGGGTCTGCACGACCGGCTTGTAGTCGAGCCGGATCGAATCCCTGCCGTCCGCGTCGACCTCGCGGTACGCCATGGTGTGGCGCATGAAGTTGACGTCGTCGCGGTTGGGGTAGTCCTCGCGGTAGTGACCGCCGCGGGACTCCTTCCGCGCGAGTGCGGAGACCGCCATGACCTCGGCCAGGTCGAGCAGGTTGCCCAGCTCGATGGCCTCCAGCAGGTCGGTGTTGAAGCGCTTGCCCTTGTCCTGGATGGACACGTTCTTGTAGCGCTTGCGCAGCTCGGCGATCTTCTCGACGGCCGTCTTGATGGTCTGCTCGGTGCGGAAGACCATGACGTTGGCGTCCATGGTCTCCTGCAGCTCCTTGCGGAGCTCGGCGACCCGCTCGCTGCCCGTGGACGCGCGCAGCCGCTCGACCTGCTCCTGGACGAACGAGGCCGGGTCCTCCGGCAGCTCGACGAAGTCGGCCTTGTGCGCGTACTCGGCGGCGGCGATGCCCGCGCGCTTGCCGAAGACGTTGATGTCCAGCAGCGAGTTGGTGCCCAGGCGGTTGGCGCCGTGGACGGAGACGCAGGCGACCTCGCCGGCGGCGTACAGGCCCGGGACGACGGTGTCGTTGTCGGCCAGCACCTCGCCCTCGACGTTGGTCGGGATGCCGCCCATGGCGTAGTGCGCGGTGGGCTGGATCGGGATCGGGTCCGTGTAGGGCTCGATACCGAGGTAGGTGCGCGCGAACTCGGTGATGTCCGGCAGCTTGGCGTCCAGCTGCTCCGGCGGCAGGTGCGTCAGGTCCAGGTAGACGTGGTCGCCCTCGGGGCCGCAGCCGCGGCCCTCGCGGATCTCCGTGTAGATGGAGCGGGAGACGACGTCACGGGACGCGAGGTCCTTCATGACCGGCGCGTACTTCTCCATGAAGCGCTCGCCGTCCTTGTTGCGGAGGATGCCGCCCTCACCGCGGGCGCCCTCCGTCAGCAGGATGCCCATGCGCCAGATGCCGGTCGGGTGGAACTGGAAGAACTCCATGTCCTCCAGCGGCAGGCCGCGCCGGTAGCAGGCCGCCTGGCCGTCACCGGTGAGGGTGTGCGCGTTGGAGGTCACCTTGAAGAACTTGCCGGTGCCGCCGGAGGCGTAGATGACCGACTTGGCCTGGAAGACGTGGATCTCGCCGGTGGCCAGCTCGTAGGCGACCACACCGGCGGACTTCTTGACGCCGTCCACCTCGGTGATCAGCTGGTCGAGGACGTAGAACTCGTTGAAGAACTCCACGCCCTCCTTGACGCAGTTCTGGTACAGCGTCTGGAGGATCATGTGGCCGGTGCGGTCCGCGGCGTAGCAGGACCGGCGGACCGGGGCCTCGCCGTGGTTGCGGCTGTGACCGCCGAAGCGGCGCTGGTCGATGGTGCCGTCCGGGGTGCGGTTGAACGGCAGGCCCATCTTCTCCAGGTCGAGGACCGCGTCGATGGCCTCCTTCGCCAGGATCTCGGCGGCGTCCTGGTCGACCAGGTAGTCACCGCCCTTGACCGTGTCGAAGGTGTGCCACTCCCAGTTGTCCTCCTCGACGTTGGCGAGGGCGGCGGCCATGCCGCCCTGGGCCGCGCCGGTGTGGGAGCGGGTGGGGTACAGCTTGGTGAGCACCGCGGTGCGGCTGCGCTTGGTCGCCTCGATGGCCGCGCGCATGCCGGCGCCACCGGCGCCGACGATGACGGTGTCGTACTTGTGGATCTTCATGGTCGCGTCAGCCCCGGGCTCTAGCGGATGTTCGGGTCGAAGGTGAAGATCACCAGCGTGCCCAGCAGGACGGTGAACACCGTGGCGGTGTACAGCAGCATCTTCAGCCAGAAGCGGGTGGTGTCCCGCTCCGCGTAGTCGTTGATGACGGTACGCAGGCCGTTGGCGCCGTGCAGCATGGCGAGCCACAGCATGATCAGGTCCCACGCCTGCCAGAACGGCGAGGCCCAGCGACCCGCCACGAAGGCGAAGCCGATCTTGGTGACACCGCCGTCCAGCACCAGCTGGATCAGGAGGTGGCCCAGGACCAGGACGACGAGCACGATGCCGGACAGCCGCATGAAGAGCCAGCCGTACAGCTCGAAGTTGGTCCGGGTCGACTTCGGCGTCTTCTTGGTGCGCTTGCGCGGCGCCTCGATGAGCGGGGCCGGGTTGTCGACGTCGTAGAGCGAGACGCCCTCGGCGGACGCGGGGGTGGTTTCAGCGGACATGTCTTGCGTCAGCTCCCGAACAGCGTGTGCAGCGTGTGGCTGAGCACGGGGTAGAAGGCGCCGGCCATCAGCACGATCCAGACGCCGACGACGGTCCACAGCATCTGCTTCTGGTACCGCGGGCCCTTGGACCAGAAGTCCACCGCGATGACGCGGAGGCCGTTGAGCGCGTGGAAGAGGATGGCGGCGACGAGGCCGTACTCCATCACGTTGACGACGGGTGTCTTGTACGTCGCGACGACGTCGTCGTACGCCTCCGGGGAGACGCGGACGAGAGCGGTGTCCAGGACGTGCACGAACAGGAAGAAGAAAATGAGGACGCCGGTGACTCGGTGAGCCACCCAGGACCACATGCCTTCCCGGCCGCGGTACAGCGTTCCAGCCGACACGGAAAACCCTCCGGGAGCGGGGATCGGGGGCTGCCGCCAGCTTGTAACCCAGTTAGGACTGCACTGTCGGTCGGGCCCGGCCGGGTACGGTCCACCGGCCCTGGCCATCGTAGCGACGCCTTGTCGGTTCGGTCGCGCGGGGTCAGTCAGGTGTGATCAAACTGGCATGTACGGGTCGGCGGTGGTGGGCGAGAGCCGCATGGGGCGCCATGGTTGGCCGAATGGCCCTGGTTCGCTGCCGGAAATTCACCCATAAGGGAGAGTTTTCGGGCGGGTATTCGAGGCTGTCGTCGGTGGAAAGAACTATCTTTTCCGCGATTGGGAGGTTTTGCTCCATGGGACTGCCTGTCGGAATCACCCGTATCACCCGTATCGCCCGCATTGCGCGTGTCTCCGGTGTCACCCGTTCCGCGCGGTGGGCGCGTGTCGCGCCCCGTCGGCCCCTCGTCCGGCACCGCCCCTCCGCCGCGCCCCGGCGCCTCCGCGTCCTGCCCGCGCTCCTCGCCGCGCTGGCCCTGCCCGTCGCCGCCGGCTGTTCCCACGACGGCGGCGGAGCGGCGCCCTCCGGCCGGAGCGGCGGGCGGGACGACGCCCGCTCCACCCAGGCCGCGGCGCCCTCCAGCACCGCCCAGGTCACACCCGTCACCGGATCCCCGCGCACGGTCCCGGCCGTCCGCTCCTTCACCGCCCGCGGCGGCCCGGGCTGGCGGCCCTCCTCCGCCGTCCGTGTCGTCACCGACCCCGAGGGCCCGCTCGCCGACGAGGCCCGGCTGCTGGCCGGCGAACTCAAGGTCACCATCGCCCCCGGACCCGCCCGCGCCGGCGACGTCGAACTGGCGCTCCGCCCCGGCCAGCGCGGCGGCCCCGAGAGCTACGAGCTCACCACCCGCGACGGCAGGGTGCTGATCACCGCCCCCGACGAGGCCGGCGTCTTCTACGGCACCCGCACCCTCGTCCAGTCCGTCCGCTCCGGCGGCGGGCTGCCCGAAGGCGTCATCGCCGACGCCCCCGACCGCCCCCAGCGCGGCCTCCAGCTCGACACCGCGCGCAAGCACTTCACCGCCGAGTGGATCGAGGCCCGGCTCCGCGAGATGGCCGACCTCAAGCTCAACCAGCTCGGCCTGCACTTCTCCGACGACCAGGGCTTCCGCATCGAGAGCTCCACCCACCCCGAGATCGTCTCCCCGGAGCACCTCACCAAGGACGAGGTCCGCCGCATCGTCAACCTCGCGAACTCGCTGCACATCACCGTCGTCCCCGAGATCGACTCGCCCGGCCACCTCGGCGCCGTCCTCAAGGCCCACCCGGACCTCCAGCTCAGGGACGCCACCGGGACCCCGTCCCGCGGCGCCGTCGACATCTCGCTCCCGGGCGCGGCGCGCATCGTCGACGACCTGCTGCGCGAGTTCACGCCCCTCTTCCCCGGCCCGTACTGGCACCTGGGCGCCGACGAGTACCGCGCCCTGATGGCCCGGGACCCGCAGGGCTCCTACCCGCACCTCGCCGACCTCGCCCGGCAGCGCTACGGCTCGCAGGGCCGGGTACAGGACCTGGCCACCGCCTGGCTCAACGACCGGGCCGCCGTCGTCCGGTCCCTCGGCAAGAAGGCCAAGGCGTGGAACGACGGCTTCTTCCGCGGCGGGCTCGTCGCCCCCGACCAGGCCATCGAGGTCGAGTACTGGACCGGCCGCGAGCTCGGCGCCCGGAACCCGCAGGAATACCTGAACGAGGGACGTACGGTCGTCAACCTCAACGACCAGTACCTCTACTACGTGCTCGGGGAACCGAACGAGTTCCGCTACCCCACCGGCGAGCTGATCTACAAGGAGTGGTCACCGGCCGTACTGCGCGGCACCAAGCCGGTGGCGGCCGGGACGGCGGACCCGCGCCGGGTGCCGGGCGGCCGGTTCGCCGTCTGGTGCGACCACGCCGACGCCCAGACCCCCGACCAGGTGGCAAACGGAATCCGGCTGCCGCTCGCCGCCGTGTCCCAGCGGCTGTGGGACCCGCGCCCGCCGAGGACGCCCTGGCAGGAGTTCGGCGCCCTGTACACCGCCGTCCGAGGGGGCTGAAACCCGGGCGCCCGGCGGACTTTCGACCGGTTTGCCGGGCCTGGGGAGCGGGCCGGGGGAGGGCGCTCCCCACACACCTCCAAAGCGGGCTAGCCTCCGGGGTTGAACCATGCGCGGCGTCCGGTCGTTGTCCAAGCGGAAGGCATCGGCCGGTGCGCGGCGCAGCTGTCCACGGCGGACGTGCGCGCTCGCGCGCCCATCGCACTGAACGAGGGCCCGGATGAAGATCGAATTCCTGCTGCACAATGCGTACGGCATCGGCGGAACCATCCGTTCGACCGTCAACCTCGCCACCGCCCTCGCCGACCGGCACGAGGTCCGCATCATCAGCGTCAACCGTCCCGTGGACGAGCCCGAGCTCACGATCGACCCGCGCGTCCGGCTGACCCCCCTCGTCGACCTGCGCGAGGGCACCGACGGCGACGAATACGCGGCGCCCCTCAACCAGCGGCCCAGCGCGATCTTCCGCGACGAGCGCATCGACAACGGCCGGATGGCCGCCACCGCCCTCACCGACGAACGCGTCGCCGCCCACCTCGCGGCCACCGACGCGGACGTGGTCGTCGCCACCCGCCCCAAGCTCATCGGCTACCTCGCCCGTTACGGCAGCGACCGGTACCTGCGCCTCGGCCAGGAGCACCTCACCCACGAGGCCCACGTCCCCGAACTGCACGCCGTCATGGACCCGGCGATCGCCGCCCTCGACGCCTTCGTCACCGTCTCCGAGGCCGACGCCGTCCACTACCGCGACGCCCTGCCCGCCGACCGCCGCGCACAGGTGCTCTCCGTCCCCAACGCCGTACCCGCCCCCGCCGCCGAGCCCTCCGACGGCACCTCGAAGATCATCGTCTCGGCCGGCCGGCTCGTCGGCGTCAAACGCTACGACCGGCTCATCAACGCCTTCGCGAAGATCGCCGACGAGCGCCCCGACTGGCAGCTCCGCATCTACGGGCGCGGCACCTCCAAGGCCAAACTCCGCCGCCAGATCGAGGAACTGGGCCTCTACGAGCGCATCACCCTCATGGGCGCCCGCTCGCCCATCGAGACCGAGTGGGCCAAGGGAGCCGTCGCCGCCGTCGCCTCCGACGCCGAGTCCTTCGGCATGACCATCGTCGAGGCCATGCACGCCGGACTCCCGGTCATCGCCACCGACTGCCCCTACGGCCCGCGCGAGATCCTCGACGACGGCACCGACGGCATCCTCGTCCCGCTCGCCCCCGGGGGCGAATCCGAGACCGTCGACGCCTACGCCGAAGCACTCCTCAAGCTCACCGGCGACGACGGCCTCCGCGCCCGGCTCGGCGCCGCGGCCCGCGCCGCCGCCCACCGCTACGAACCCGACGCCATCGCCCGGCGCTACGAGCGGCTCTTCGAGGAACTGCGCCCCGGCTGCACCGCCCCTGCCAAGAAGGGCGGCCTCCTCCGCGGCCTCTTCGGCGGCGGCCGGAAGCAGCAGACGGCTTCCGCCGCCCCCGCGCCCGCCGAGACCGCCCACCCCGAGGCGCGCTGCGCCGTCGCCGCCGACGGCTCCCTCGTCTTCCGCCTCCGCGCCGACCAGCTCACCGACGCCGACTCCCACCTGCTGCTCCGCCACCGTGGCAGCAAGGGCAAGGAGGCCGTCCGCGCCCCGATCCGGCGGACCGCCGGCGCCGAATGGGCCGAGGCCCGCGTCGAGCGCGCCGCGCACACCCTGCCCGAGGGACGCTGGGACAGCTACGCCGAGCGCAAGGCCGACAAGACGCGACGCCGGCTGACCGCCGTCCTCGTCGAACAGAAGGCGCTGCTCGGGCTGGGACTCGTCACCGGCCCGTCCGGTGTCGCGCCCTGGGTCCCGTACGAGACGAGCGACGGCTTCCTCGCCGTCCGCACCTGGCTGCGGGAGCGGCACGCCGAGGCGACGGACGTCCGGGTCGGCTCGGCCGAGGAGGGCACGGTGGCCGTCACCGTCGCCGCCCACGGCGTCGAGCTTTGTGACGGCGCCGAGCTGATCGCCCGCCTGCGCGGCGCGGACGGCGAGGTGGCCGACGTCCGCGCGCCGCTGGAGGGCGGCACCGGCCGGCTGCCGTACGAGCCGATGTGGCGGCGCAGGGGCGAGGAGCAGGACCTGTGGGACCTGTACGTACGCCCCGGCGCGGGCGCCGCCCCGGTCCGGCTCGGCCGGCTGACCGGCGACTTCGCGGACCGCAAGGGGATCGACACCTTCCCGGCGGCGGACCGGGACGGGGTACGGCTGCGGCCGTTCTTCACGGTGACGAACGATCTGACGATCTCGGTCAAGGACATCACCGGGGAGGAGTGACGTGACGGTGGGGGCCCGGGCTTCGGTCCGGGGGCGTGGTTGTGCCGGCGGTCGCGCTGCGTTGTGAGGTCGGGGG
>NZ_JBPQTX010000042.1:0-31682 GCF_051386555.1 Streptomyces sp. URMC 126 | reverse complement strand
CCCCCCCAATCCGCCCCACAGGATCAGGAAGAGAAGAAACTCCATGACGCCCAAGCAGCCCACCGACGAGCCCGGCCTCGTCGACGTGCACGCGCACTTCGTCACCGACTCGTACATCCGCCAGGCCAGGGCCGCCGGCCACCAGGATCCGGACGGCGTCCCCGCCTGGCCCTCCTGGTCCGCCCGTGACCACATCGCGTTGATGGACCGCTGCGGGATCGACACCGCGATGCTGTCCGTTTCCTCCCCCGGCGTGCACTTCGGTGACGACACCGCCGCCCGCCGTCTGGCCCGCGAGGTCAACGAGGCCGGCGCCGAGGCCGTCCGGGATCACCCTGGCCGCTTCGGCCTCTTCGCCTCCCTTCCGCTCCCCGACGCCGACGGCGCACTCGACGAGATCGCGTACGCCTTCGACACCCTCGACGCCGACGGCGTGGTCCTGGAGACCAACACCCACGGCACCTACCTGGGCGACCCGAAGCTGGAGCCGGTCCTCGCCGAACTCGACCGGCGTGGCGCGGTCGTCTTCCTCCACCCCACCTCGCCGGTCTGCTGGGAACAGTCCGCCCTCGGCCGCCCCCGGCCGATGATCGAGTTCGTCTTCGACACCGCCCGCACCGTCACCGACCTGCTTATGGCTGGCGCCCTGGAACGCCACCGGAACCTGAAGATCATCGTGCCGCACTGCGGCGGCGCCCTGCCGGTTCTGGCCGACCGCATCAACGGGTTCATGCGGATGTTCATGCCTGCCGGCTCCGGAGCCCCGGACGCGGTGGAGCAGTTGCGCAACCTGTACTACGACCTCGCCGGGCCCGCCCTGCCCCGTCAGCTCCCCGCCCTCCTCTCCCTCGCCGAGCCTGATCATCTGCTGTACGGCAGCGACCACGTCTGGACGCCCGCGGCGAGCGTGGAGGAGCACGTCAGGAGCATCGACGCCGCCCCCGCCCCCGAAGGCGCCACCAGCTACCGGGCCCTGACCACCGCCAACGCCCACCGGATCCTGCCCCGCTTGGGCCGCTGAGCGGGAGGCGAGCGCATGACCGCCACCGCCCCGCGGGGCTTTGCCTGAACCCGCCGGCCCCGGCCGGTCCCACGACGCTGCCGTTGCCGCCCGCCGCCCACCGCGCGCCCCGCGCCGGGGGGTCCGACCGCTGCGAGCGGCCGTGTACGCCGTACGCGACGGCAGCCGGCCCCTCGTGCCGGACCCGTGACTGCCGGAGGGCGCCGACGAGCCGCTGCCACTGATCGTCTTCGTGCACGGCGCCGGGCGGCGGAACGACCTGGTCCCACGCTTCCGTTCCTGGCAGCCGGGCCCTTCGCCCGGCCGGCGCGGGCCGGGTTCGCCGTCGCCTGCCCCGCCTACCGCCTGAGCGGGGAAGCCGTGCACCCCGCCCAGACCGACGACCGGCCGACGCCCCGGCATGGCTGCACACTCGCGCCGGCGAACTGGGCCCGGACCCCTCGGGCACTGTTCCTTTGGGGCGAGTCGGCGGGCGCCCACCTGGCCGCACTCACCACTCTCACCCACCACACCCGCCCCGGCACGGCCGCCACCACCGGTTGCGCCACCTGGCATGCCCCCACCGGCCTCCCGGCGCTCGCCGAGGACTTCCCGTCGAGCGCCTACGACCCGCAGGGCCCCGCCCACTTACGAGGCCGTGACGCTCGGCGGCTCGGCGGCAGCCTGGCGGCGGCCCGACCGCCGTGCCGGACACCGCCCGGGCCGCCGGCCCCGTAGCCCACGTCACGCCCCCGGCGCCGCCCTCCCTGCATCCCGCACGACACGGCGACGCCGTCGTCCCGCCCGTCAGGCCGCCCGCCTCGCCCGGGCGCCGCACGACGCGGACGCCGGACCCGACCTGCGTCTGATCACGGGAGGCGGCCACCTGTGGGCCGGCCCGACGGACACCGGCGTCGAGGACTGCTTCACCCGCACCCTCGACCCCGCCCGAAGCCGCACCACCTCGGCGGACCGCCACGCTCGGCGCGGCGCACAGCACAACCCTCGGCCGGCCGGATGAACGCTCGGCCGAGACGGCCCGTCAGCCCCCGCCGTGCTCCGCGGCGGCCGTGGCGTCGGGCAAGCCGCGTTCCATGGCCTCGGCCAGGCGGCCCAGCGCCTGAAGCACCTCCGCACGATGCTCGCCGAGCGCCTCCAGCAGCCGGGCCTCGACCTCCAGCTGGCGGGGGAACAGGGCGTCCATCGCCGCCTTGCCCGCCTCGGTGACGGTCACCAGGGAGGCGCGCCGGTCGGCGGGGTGGGACGTGCGCTCGACGAAGCCTCGCTTCTCCAGCTTCGCCAGCGCCTTGCTGACGCCCGCCCGCGACATCCCCCGGTGTTCGGCGATGCGGCGCGCGATGACCGGCTCGTCGAGATGGCGCAGCGGCACGAGCAGGTCGACCTCGGGGGCGGTCAGCGGCGCCCCCTCGTACAGCGGCTCCACGGCGCTGTCACGCAAGGCCATGATGCGCTTGAGGAGGCCGACGATCTCCATCGGCGAGGTGTCGAGTCCGTCGCCGTGGGCAGCCCACTGGGCGCGGGCAGTGGATTCGGAGGGGAGCACAGGAACCACCTTTGTAAACCAGTGAACCACTTGTTACCGTTGTGGGCATGGTATCCAGTCCCCCCTCCCCCGCAGACACCCGGAAGCCGGGCCGTGCCGCCGCCCCTTCCGCCCCCTCCCGGCGGACGGGCGGACTCCTGGCCGTCCTCGGCGCCCTGACCGCGGTCGCCCCGCTGGCCACCGACATGTACGTGCCGGGCTTCCCCGCCATGGGCACCGCACTGCACACCGGCAGTTCCACGATCCAGCTGACGATGACCGCGTTCCTGGTGGGCCTCGTCATCGGCCAGCTCCTCCTTGGCCCCCTCAGCGACGGCATCGGCCGCCGCCGGCTGCTGCTCGGCGGATCCGCCGGCTTCGTCCTCTTCTCCCTCGCCTGCGCCGCCGCGCCGAACGTCTACGTCCTGATCGGCGCCCGCTTCCTGGAGGGCGTGGCCGGGGCGGCCGGCATGGTTCTCGCCCGCGCGGTGATCACCGACCGGTTCGCCGGCCCGGACGTCCCCCGCTACTTCGCGGTCCTCTCACAGATCCTGGGCGTGGCCCCCGTCGCCGCCCCCGTACTCGGCGGCGCGATCCTGGCCGTCTCCACCTGGCGGACCGTCTTCGGCGTCCTGAGCCTCGTCGGCGTCCTGCTGCTGCTCGGCGTACTCACCAAGGTGCCCGAATCGCTCCCGCCCGAGCGCCGCCGCACCGACGGCATAACGGGCACCTTCCGCGCCATGGGCCGCCTCCTGGGCAACCGCCCCTTCATGGGCTACGTCGCCGTCCTCGGCACGGCCTCGGCCGCCCTGTTCGCGTACATCAGCGGTTCCAGCTTCGTCTTCGAACGCGTCCACGGCGTCTCCACCGGCACCTACTCGCTGATCTTCGCCGTCAACGCCGTGGGCATGCTGCTCGCCGGCACCGCCTTCGCCAGGCTCTCCCGCCGCTTCCGGCTCAACACCCTGCTCAGCCTGAGCGTGGCCACCGCCGCCACCGGCGCGCTCGCCCAGGTACTGCTCGTCGCCACGCTGGGCGAGACCTTCGCCGGAACGTGGATCACCCTCTTCATCGTCACCTCGGGCATCGGCATGCTCTTCCCCGCATCGATGAGCCTGGGCCAGAACATCGGCCGCTCCGCCCCGGGCGCCGCCTCCGCCCTCCTGGGCGGCCTGCAGTTCCTCTGCGGAGCGATCGCCTCCCCGCTGGTCGGCCTCTTCGGCGAGGACAGCTCCCTGCCCATGGCCACCATCATGCTCACGGCCCTGACCCTGGCCGTCGTGGCCCTTCTCCTCCTCGTCCGCCCCCGACAGGGCCACGGCGAAGTACTCGCGAAAGCCCCCTGACGAGAACACCCGGGCGAGACCGCTCCCGACTCGACTCCCCTGGCGCCGACCTCTTCCCGACCCGGCCGCGGGCCGTGGTCGACGGCTTCGTTGATCACAAGCAACAGCGTTTCCCGACGGGTTACGAAGTCAGCCAGTGACCGCCCGGCCCACGGGCGCCGACCGGAAACGACGGCGTTCCTGAGGGGGTGGCGAGAAATGAAGAGGCGGGTGCCGACGGGCCGTTGACACGATGTTTTCGCGCTCAGCTCCCGATGGGAAAGGACCCGACGACCATGGCTCGTGCCATCACGCTGATCCGCTCCGCCTACCTGTCCGACATCGCCGAGTACGCCTATGCGGCCACGGCGCCCGCCGGCTCCCGCCTGATCTTCCTCGCAGGGGCGTGTCCCCTCAACGAGGACGGTTCGACGGCAGCGATCGGGGACTACGCGGGTCAGGCATGGAAAGCGGTCGAGAACATGCGGGCTGCTCTCGCTGCCTCCGGCGCGTCTCTCCAGGACGTCATCAGTACCAGGGTTCTCGTCGCATCGGCCCGGCGGGAGGATTTGGTGGCTGCCTGGGAGGTAGTCCGGGACTCGTTCGCTGACCACGACGTCCCCAGCACCTTGATGGGCGTCACCGTGCTCGGCTATGAGGACCAGCTGGTCGAGATCGAGGCCGTAGCCGCTGTGCTCGACTCTTGAGGCCCATTGACACACCGCGGCGACCGAGCCGGCGGGACCGGAAGCACCTGACGGGAGCACCCTGAGTGCGAGGCGGGTAGCGGCAGACTCAGCTGGCCTCGGCGGGCTCCTCGGCTCGTGCTGGGGTGCCGGCCAAGCGGTAGGAGTCGGTGCCGGTCTCGATGATGATGCCGTCGAAGGTGAGGCGGTCGACGATGGCCGCGCAGAGCCGGGGATCGGTGAACGTATTGTTCCAGCCGCCGAAGGACCCGTTGGAGGCGATGGCGACACTGTTCCTATCCTCGCGTTCGTCAGGATCCGGAAGATGAACACGGCACCGTGGCGGCCGATTCCCGCATAGCCCAGCTCATCGGTGCACAAAGATCAACGCGGCCGTAGCGGGCGATGGTCGTGCCCAACTGCTTTTCGCCCGCACCCTCGACACGGACATCACCGTCGCCGTCAAATGGCAGCGAGCCGCCGCCGAAGACCGGGCAGCCCACGCAGCCGAAGTCAACCGCCGGGCGATTCACTCTCACCGGGAGGAAGACACCCATGTCCCTCGATGGCCAAGACACGTATGCCCGCCATCCCACTGGCCACGAGATCACGGAGGCAGGCTGGCAAGCCGTTCGCCGAGACGGACGAGTCCGCGACGAACTCGTCAACGCCGCCTTCGCGGAGCCTCGCCTACGGCAGCTCTTCCCCTGGACGGGCATGGGAGAACTGCACTTCAGCCGCTGCACCGAACGCCGCTGGACATGGGACATCCCCTACATCCAGCCGGCCGAGACAGGCGGCTACTGGGTCTCCGGCCCATTGCGCACCCAATCGGTCGGTCCAGCCGCAACCGCAGAAGACGCCATCGCCATGGTCATCGCGAGGCTGCCGGCCAACACCGGCCCGGCGTTTGTGGGAACTCCCGAACAGCTTGCGGCCCATGAAGCCTCGCCTGTCCCGCACCCGACCACGAACCCGGAGAGGCCGACGGCCACGCCTGCCCGTTCCGGTTCCGCTGCCTGGGCTGCGGCCACCTCCGCACCGACGCCTCCTACCTGCGCGAACTCAAGGACTGCCTCAACACCCTCCTGCGTGATCGCGAACACGTCCTGGTCTCCGGGGAATTCGCCCCGCGGCCCCGCACCGCAGTAGCCCTGTCCGACACCGAGGTCAGCAAGCTCCGTCAGCTCATCCACCGTGTCGAAGACTCCATGAACGACCTCACAGACGAGGACCGCGAGCAGTTCAAGGAAGTCGCCAACGCGTTGCGCCGCCCCCACCAGGTCGTCGACCTGGGCATACCCGCCATCGGCTCCTTCATCGATCAGACAGCCGGTGATCGATGAGATCCTGCGGGCGGACCTGGACGCGCCGCGCAAGCAGCGCCATACGGTCACGCGGATCTTTCATCGACTGGTCGAGAAGCACGGTGCCGACGTCTCCCACGGGATGGTCCGCTACTACGTTGCGGCCCGGAAGCCCGAGATCCTGGTCGACTCGGGCAAGGCCTAGCTGGAGGCGTTCGTCCCGCAGACCCACCAGCCCGGTCACGAGGCGGAGGTCGACTTCGGTGACGTGACGATCCGCCTCGCCGGCGAGCTGGTGACCTGCTGCTCGTTCTCCTTCCGCCTGTCGAATTCCGGCAAGGCCTCCACCGAGCGTTCGCCTCTCCTGCGGCCAAGAGGCGTTCTTCGAAGGCGACGTCCACGCGCTCCGGACGCTGGGCGGTGTCCCGCAAAGCAAGGTTCGCTACGACAACCTCAAGGCGGCCGGTGTCCGGGTGCTGGGGCTGAGCCGGGCGAGGGCGGAGGCGGACCGATGGATCGCGTTCAAGTCGCACTACGGCATTGAGACTTCTCCTGCCGCCCGGGCGTCGAGGGCGCCCACGAGAAGGGCGGAGTCGAGGGCCACATCGGCTACTTCCGCCGCAACCACTTCGTCCCCGTCCCCGAGGTCTCCTCGCTCGCCGAGCTGAATGAGATGGTCGGGCAGTGAGACCAGCAGGACGACGCTCGCCGGATTGTCGACGTGCGCGTGAAAGTGCCGAACTGAATACGTATGAACGTGCTCAGGAACAGGCGACTCAACGGAAGGCGGCGGCATTCTCCGAGACCCACTGGTGGAACGGCCTGGTCGGGGAGCCAGTGACCCGTGAAACCGTGTCGCGCACCTTCAGTAGCTCGTCGTTGACGTCCCCGCCCGTCACATCGAGCACCGCGTCTGCGGCCTCGTCTCCCAGGAACGTGGCCATGTGGCGGCGGGCCTCCTCCCGGCTTGTCTCGGCGAAAGGCACCTCCCGCCCCAGTACCGCCGCGATTGCCTCCACCTGCTGTCGGGCCGTCACCCTCTCCGGGCCGGTCAGGGCATACGTCAGGCCTTGGTGACCGGACTCGGTCAGCGCCACCCGCGCCACCGATGCAATGTCCGCGGGGTGGATCGTGGGGAGCCCGATATCCGCATACGGCACCCGGACCGTTTGGTGCTCGTGGATCGCTTCCGCCCACCACAGGGCGTTCGAGGCGAACTGCGTCGGCCGCAAAATCGTCCAGGCCATGCCGCTGTCCTTGAGCAGCCGCTCGACGGCCATGTTCTCGCCGGCGGGGCCCAGGTGCGGATGGGACTGGACCGTAATGGACGACACCAGCACCACGTGCTCCACCCCTGCCTGCCGGGCGGCCGCCAGGACCTCCGCTTCCGCACCCATGCCTGACAACAGGAACAGCGAGCGCACCCCGTCCAGCGCGGGCTTCAGCGAAGTCATTTCAGCGAAGTCGCCCTCAACGGCCGCGACTCCCCCGGGGAATGAGGCCCGTCCAGCGTCACGAGTAAGCCCCCTCAGCGGCCCGGCACCGCATGCGTCCAGCTCCTTCAGCAGAGCACGGCCTATGTTCCCGGTCGCTCCCGTCACGAGAATCATGAGCGCCTTCTCCCATCGTCAGGTGATCAACTGGAGGCCACGCTAGAAGCTCAATGACACTTGAGGTCAAGGAAACCCTGGCAGGTCCCTAGTGCTGGGCACATTCATCCATACTCGGCTGAGCACGTCACCGATTACGCCGACACCGTCCATGGCCACGGCAGTGCCGGAACGCGGGAATGACGGAGCTCTGCGCACCGGGTCTCGCCCCGGAACCGCTGGGGTCGGCCGCCACAGGCGACGACTCCTTCGTAAAAGACGCCCTCGGGGAGCGCGGGATTCTCCATCCATCCGAATGTGAATTGCCGAGCGCGCGTTTAGGAGATGTACGGATCGCATTTCTCGGGCATGCGCCTGAGCCATGGCCGCCATGTTCTCCATCGTGTCGGCGACGGTCTCCAGCCTTGCCGTCACGGCCGAACGGATCGTTCGCCGTCACCGCGTCCTGTGCCGCGACAGCCGCCATGAGATCGGGTCCGGCCAGCGCCTCGATGGCGATGTGGACGAGGACGAACCAGTTCTCGTCCACTCCTTCGAGGAAGTTCTCCAGCCGGGCGATGTTGTACAGCCCTACGGGCTGAAGCCGGTCCGGCCTTCGCCAGTTCGCGAGTGCGTGGGAGGCGTAGGACAGCACGGGTGGCCGGTCGAGAACCGTGGCCACGTGGTGCCACGGCCTGGCGATGGGTTCCGGAACTGCATCGCAAGGATTCTTCTCGCCGAAGACGTAGGCATGGCCCAGGTAGGAAAGCAGCAGCATGGCGCGGTCGTGCTTCGCGGCACCCTCCAACTGCGTGGCGTCCAGCAGGGGCAAGTCATGGATCGCCCTGCGTAGCCGGCCGGCGCAGAGGAGCCTGGGAAGTTCCGCGGTGAGTTCCTCCCACGCCTCGAAGGCCGAGGGGGAGCCGCTGGACCGGGTCCTCGGCCGGGAGGAAACCCCGGACGGGAGGAAGCCCCGGACGGGATCGACTGTGCGCCGGGTCAAGAAGGACGCCGCGTTGTGCGGGGCGGTCGGCACAGTGCCCCCGGTCGGTGCTCGGCAGTGCCGGGACCCGGCGGATGGTTTCGGCCGTCGCGCGGGACGGGGCGGTACCGCTCCGGCCGTCACGATCAGTACTCCCGCGAGTCCGCACAGGTCAGCCGCTCGTCGTGGATGAGAATGGGTGAAGCCCGGGCCTCGCCGCACCTCATGGAGCGGTGGGGCACGTGAACGGAGTGCAACCAACGCCGGCGAGCCACCGCGGTTACTGATCTACATCGGTGTCGGTTCGGCTGACGCAAGGTGCGCTGCCGCTTCGTTGGGCCATCGGCTCATCGCGCGATCACTGCATCCGGGGGTTCCACCCGGCAAGTCACCTGGCGAGAATCGACCTCAGCACGGCGACGTAGTCGGGGCCGGTGTTGAGCAGTGCGTATGCGGGTGGACTGGTCGGACTGATGAGAGCGTCCAGCGGCCGCACGACGACGCCGTAGTCCGGCCGGTGCTTGTACTGAATCGACATCCGGTCGCGGCGCACCGTGCTGACCCGGTGTGGGGCCGCCCGGTGCAGTCCGTTCGACCAACCGCTGCACGTAATCCCCGAGGAAGACGAACAGCGCGCCGGGCACGGCGGGGACCTCCAGCCACTGCCCGTCGGGCTCACGGACCTCCAAGCCCGCTTCGTCTTGGTCCAGGATGGTCAGCGAGGACAGGTCGATGTGCGGTGACATTGCATAGCCGGCAGCGGAGCCGGCAGCGGCCGGGCGGGTCGCACCGTAGTAGTTCAGGCCCAACCGGTGCAGCGGGGTGCCCTTGCCGATGAACGCGTTCTCCTCCAGCCCCAGATCCAGCGCGCAGGCGGCGAGGATTCCGTCACCCAGGTGAGTCAAGTGGTGGAAGAGCTCCAGGGACTTCGGGAACAGCGCGTGGTAGAAGTCCGCGGACACGGGCAAGGGAAGTTCGCCGGTGGTGTTGCCGACCCGGTACTGCTCGCATGACTCGGTGCCGCCGTGGGTGCGGCTGCGTTCCCTGCCGAGCCCGCGGTAGCCCAGGAACTGGGATTGCTCTGTGGCGTCGAACTGGCTCTTCTCCGCTTGGGGCAGTCGGTAGAACCGCCGCATTTCCGCGTAAACGTCCCTGAACAAGTCGGCGGGAATGCCGTGATTGTGGGCGAAGAAGAATCCCTTGAGCCGGCAGTCGCCGCCGATGGCGGCAGCGATCGCCGCCCGGTCCTTCGAGGTCCAGTTGGCCGCGATTCCCGGCAGCTGTACGTGCGGTATCACCCATATCCTCCAGTGCCATCACCCATCGGCATCAGCCGAGCCGGCTTCCCGCCTGTCGGAGGACGGCGAGACATCCGGAACCAGACGCCGAAACCGCCGTGTCATCTTGGGAGGACCGAACTGTCCACACAACCCTGCGGGATCGGCTTCAGGCCGGCGTGTTGCCGACGCGAGAACCCGCCACAGGGTTGACGGCAGTTACTCGCCAAGGCCGCTGCACTTCAGGCCGACGAGCCGATGCCCGCTTACACGATCACGACTCTCCGCCCGGGCTCCGGCCGACCCCATCGCAGACCGCCCGGCGTCAGTGCGGGCCGGGCCCACCCCACCGGATCGTCCGCGCTGAACTGCGGCACCGCCGCGCGATCACGGACAAGAGTGACAGCCGAGACCACCCGTCGCGACTCGAAGTAAACGCTCGGTTGCATCCGCCAGGGTTCGCTGAATTGGACAACTGACATGCCATTGGGGTAGCGGCAAAGGGCACCTCCGATGAGCCAACACGGCCCACCGGACATGCCGCAAGGCACAACGGCACGATCTTCGCGTGGCAAGTCCGGCCTACCAGCTCACGTAGACCCAGCCATCGCCCCCGACCGCGCCGTTCCTGACGGGCTGCACCACTGGTGGCGTGCAGCTCAGTGCCGCCGATGCGGCATGAAAGGCCCAGGGCTGCCGCGGCGGCGGCGAGCCGCCACGAAGACGTGGAGATCTGCACCAAGACGTAGTCCAATTGTGGTCATACCGACGGGAGGTAACCGGGCGCACAGCAGCCGCCCGGTGACGCCACCAAAGGAATACACCGGGGCACGGCCGCAAGGGAGCGGTGCGCACCAGGGTCCGCACGGGTGCCCTCCGCCGCTCCAGCCCCGGCGCCGGCGAGGACGAGGAAGGCCTGCAAGCAGGGGGGCCGGTGTCCACGTCGCACCGGCACCCCCCTGCTCGTTTCGCGTCAGTCGGGCCAGGTGCCGGTCAGGCGGCGGGGCGGCGGCGCCAGCAGGGTCGACGGTGGCCTTGACCCCAGCGAAGATCGCTCCCTGCAGAGTGGCGGCGAGCAGCACCTCTGTCCAGGTGCGGTCCTCGTCGGTGGCGTCGGGAGCGTCCTCGTCGTGACCGAGCATCTTCCACGCCTGCTTGAACAGACCACTGGCAAGCACGCCGCTGACGGCTCCCAGAGCGAGACCGACCGGCTTGTAGGCGATCTTCGAGGCTTTCATCCGCTCACCCCTTTCACCCCTTCCGGCCGCGGCGTGCGAGCCACACCAGGACGGCCACGCCGGCTGCCGTCAGGAGCAGGGTGCGGTTGTCCCGCGCCGCCTGTGCCCCCTGGGTCGCCCTCTGCCGCACCGGTTCAGGTGCCTTCTCCTGGAGCAGGTGGGTGGCCTGCGCCGCCTGGGCTCGGGCCTGCCCGGCGGCGGATGCGGCCTTGTCCTTCGCCTGGTCGGGAAGCCTGTCCCGCAGCCGGGCCGAAATCCGCGCGACACCGACCTTCAGCTCCCCAGTCCTGGCCGCGGCCTGCTGCTTGACCTCGGCTGCCTTCGCCTGGGAGCGGGCTTTGACGTCGGTCTTGGCCGCCAGCGCCTCGACCGTCTCCCCGAGTTCGGCACGGGTCTGTTCCACCTGCTCACGCAGTTCCTCAGGGCTGGAGGCCGTGGGCTCGTCGTGGGGCGGCTGGGTCATCGCTGTGCACTCTCCTTGATCTTGGCCACGTCGGCCTTCACGCTTTCGACCGTCTGCTCGGGTGAGGGCGGGGCGGCCTGGTCGACCTGCTTCTTTCCCCTCATGGCCGGCACCGCGGCGATCACACCCAGCACCGCGGTGATGATCGAAGCGGCAGCCCACACCGGCAGCCGCACCACCAGCGCGGCGATCGCGGTGGCCACCAGGGCTTGCAGCGTCAGGAAGCCGACCACACCGGCGCCGCCGAACAGGCTGCCGCCCTTGCCGTAGTGCTCGCCCTTCTCCTTCATCTCCGCCTGCCAGCCTCAGCTCGCCGCGTACCAGCTCCGTCAGCTGCCGCGAGGCACGCTGCACGAGCTCGCTCACCGGCTCGTCGCTGCCGTGCGCACTGCCGCGGTCAAGGGGTGGCTGCATGGTCGACACGACGATCACCTCCCGTCTTCCGTCCTGAGCACGGCGGACCTCAGCACGGCGGACCTCGCAGTGGCCCGTCGCGTGAGCGGACGGGTGCCCCGTACGAACGAGATCAGGACACCGGGTCGGCGCGGTACCCGGGCGGGGGTTGGACGCGGCGCGCGGGTTACCTGCACGGCTGCGGCCTTGGCGCGTCGCAGCGGCGCCCCCGGCGGCTTGCCCGCGCAGGGGTGCCGGACATACCGATGTCGGCCCGCTCGGCACGTTCCGAGCGGGCCGGCACAGCCCCTGCTTGGTGGTACGGCATCGTCGCTGTGAACGATCGCTAGAGCCGGCGGCGCAGGATCAGGTAGGGGGCGCGACGGGTGAGCCAGGCGCTGGCCAGGCCGATCGCCGCGCCGGCGGCGACGTCGCTGGGATAGTGGGCGCCGCTCTGCACGCGTTCGACGGCCACCATGGCGGCCGGCACGGCGCATAGGGCACCGGCGGCCGGCCAGGTGGGGATGACGGCGGCGGTGAAGGCCACGGCGGCGGCGGTGTGTCCGGAGGGGAAGGAGGAGGAGTCGGGGCGGTCGTCGACCTCGTCGTGGGGGAACCACTCCTTCGGCGGCCGGGGACGGTCGGCCACCTGCTTGCACAGGCCGTTGGAGACCAGCTGCGCGACCACGAGCGCGGCCACGCCGGTGACCGCCGCCCTGCGGCCGGGCCACCCGCCCAGGCACGCCATCGCCGCGGCGGCGCCGCACCACAGTTTCGTGCTCTCGGCCGTCTCCTCCACCCCTGACAGCACCTTGCCGACGGCCGGCGGGATACGCGAGGCCGCCTGCTTGGTCAGTGACCGATCAGCGTCGCGCAACCCGGCAAGAAGTCTCATGAGGAGCGGATATCCCGCAGCTTGTCGACCTATGCCCAAGATCATGGCGTGTCGGTCGGTCCTAGCCCAGGCGGCGTCGGTCGTCCTCGTTCCACTTCCGGGTGTCGCGGGGCTGGGTGTAGGGCTCGGCATCCGGTGGCAGGCCGCCCGCGATGGCCCGCCGGCGTACGGTCTCGGCGTCGAACTCCAGGCCCAGGAGGAGGGCCAGGTTGGTGATCCACAGCCAGACGAGGAACACGATGACGCCGGCCATGGTGCCGTACGTCTTGTTGTAGGAGGCGAAGTTCGCCACGTAGACCGCGAACCCGGCCGAGGCGATCATCCAGATCACCAGGGCGAGGAAGCTGCCCGGGGTGATCCAGCGGAAGCCCTTCACCTTCGCGTTCGGGCTCGCCCAGTACAGGATCGCGATCATGACGGTGACCAGGACCACCAGGGCGGGCCACTTGGCGATCGACCACACCGTCAGCGCGGTGTCCCCGATGCCCAGCGCAGTGCCGGCCCGGCGGGCCAGGCCGCCGGTGAACACCACGATCAGCGCACTGGCCACGGCCAGCACCATCAGCACGACCGTCACGCCCAGCCGTACGGGAAGGATCTTCCACACCGGGCGGCCCTCGGGCATGTCGTACACGGCGTTCGCCGCGCGGATGAACGCGGCCACGTAGCCGGAGGCCGACCACACCGCCAGCACGATGCCGACGACGGCCATGAGGGAGCCGACGCCGGCGTTGCTCTGCAGCTGCTCAACGGCCCGGGTGATGATGTCCCGGGCCGAGCCGGGAGCGAGCTTCCTGATGTTGGCCAGCATGGCATCGGTCGTCGACTTGCCGGTGAGGCCCAGCAGCGACACGAGCACCAGCAGCGCCGGGAACAGAGACAGCATCCCGTAGTACGTCAGGGCTGCCGCGCGGTCCGTGAGCTCGTCGTCCTTGAACTCGTGCAAGGCGCCTTTGAGCACACCGCCCCAGGCCCGCTTGGGCAGCTCGGCCGGTGTGTCCGGTGCCCGGCGCTCCACCTCGAGCCCGGGCCCGGCCTCCTCGGGCGCCGGCGCCTCCGCGCTGTCGTGGTGTGCTTTCCGCCCTGGAAGACGCAGCCTCGCCATAAACGCCGGGTACCCTTCACGGCCCCGCCTACGCAACCCGGCACAGCACCCCACCGCGGCGGTCGTCGGTCGTCCTGTGCGACCACCGGATGGGCAGACGGTGGCAGGCCGCTGCGCTCGGGACATCAGCGGCCTGCCGGCCCTCGGCAAGCAACCACCCGTGGCGCAGACGCTCCTGCGGATCCGAAACGGAACTGTTCAATGCACGTCGATGCGACAGGTTGACGCACGCGTGACCAAACCGGACGTCGTCCGAGGAGCTCTGCGGCACCTGCCCGGACATCCGTGTCCTTCGCCGGACTGGGCCGAGTCCCAGACGTCGGTCGCCCGCCCACTGGACGGTCATGGCAGACGACCCTCTCGCCCCTCCGCTCGAACCGGCGGCCGGGGGCCTTCGCCCCCGCGGCACGACCGTTCCCACCTCCTCGTTACGGCCTTGCCCTGCTGAAGGGGGCCGAGCCCCGGCCCGTTGCCCCGAGTGGCAGCGCTTGTTCATGCCGCAGCGCAGTGGGCACACGGGGAGACACGCGTCCCGTCGGCCGGCAGGCGCGGCAGCCCTTGGACGCGCCTGCCGGCCGTATCCCCTCGGAGGTTGCCCATGCGTCTGGCCGAGCTGCTCGCGGATGCGATGCGCCGGCAGCACCTGAGTGCCGAAACGCTCGCCTACGCCACCGGGATCCGCATCCCGCGGATCAGGGCGTTCGTCGAAGACGGGACCGAAGGCCCTGTGCGCCCGACACCCGAAGAACTCACAGAACTGGCTGCGGCATTGGCCCTGCCGCTGTATGAGGTACCGAAGGGGAGCCAGGGACCTTGTGCCGTGGCCACTGCCGACCGCTGAGCGTGGCACATCAGCCGGCGGACTGTGACGCGGCAGCCCGGCCGGCGGATCAGTGTGTCAGGTGCCCGGGCGAAGGCACGTAGGGCGCCAGTGTGCGGGCCCTTTCCCACAGGCCGTGGAGCTGCTCGGCGGGACGCTGCTGTTCGCCGTGCAGGGCGTTCAGGACTACCAGGCCGCCGGTGAGCGCGGGGACGGCCCACTGCACGCGGACCAGGTGCCGCTGCGCCTTGTCGGTGTCGATGGGGTGCTTCGCGGCCTTCTCGGCATCCTCCGGGGCGGAGGAAGCCGCAAGCTCGATTTTCTTGCCCAGCACACGGCCGTACGCGGTCGCCGCGAGGGCGGCGCCGGTCAGGACGGTCTTGGTGAGGGTGGAGGCGGCCACGCCCTGCTGGGCGGCTACTCGCGGGGCGTTGGCGGCGAGCAGGCCGCCGGAGCCGAACAGATGCGCGGCGATCGCCGCGGCGTTGACGGGGGTCCACTTCGCCCAGCCGGAGGCGGCGATCCGCGCGGTGGTGGCCCAGGTGCCGCCCTCGTCGCGGGCGGCGCCGTTCAGGCCGACCGCGCCCATGAGGGAGCCGCCGAACCAGGCGGCCAGGCCGAGATCGTGCAGGCTGCGCAGCATGGTGTTGCGTGTCGACATGACCGGCTCCCTTTGCCCGGGCGGAAGAAGCCCGGGCGATGCGGCCGGGCGCCATTTCACCGTCGCCGGACAACCGGCCGACCGCCATCGCGGTTGGTGCGAACGGAGCAGGCCCGCCATGCGGAGGTGCCACCGATGCGGGACTGGCCTCACGTCGCCTCTCACCCCATCGGAACGCGTCGATGGGCACAAGGTCGCGTCGGTGCGGACCCGCGCTCCCCTCGGGGGTCAGTCGGTGGACAGCGCCTGGAGGAGGTCGCCGACCTTCGGGTCGGGAAGGGCGCGGGCGACGTCGGCCCGGGCGACGGTGCCGACCAGGCGGTGGCCGTCGATCACGGGCAGGCGGCGGACCTGGTGGGAGGTCATCGGCAGCGTCGTCGGGTCGAGCTCTCCCCAGGCGACGATCGCCCAGGCGTCCTCAAGGCCTCCTGTCCGCCGATCGGCTCGCCGCGAACACCACCTGTCGAGGCTGCCTCGCCGGTTTTCATGAGGGGAGTAACCCGCTCGCGGGCCCGCGGAGTGCCGTTTCGGTGGACCTCGCAAGCCGGCGCCGCGGGCGTCGCCCGCGTGGTCCCATCGGCCTTGGTTCTTGCCCGGGCCGCGGAGTCGGTACGGGTCTGGCGATAGTCCAGCAGGGCACTCCGGCCCGAGGGCACACTGGACCCTCGGGGGGAGGGCGTATGCGCCGTTGTGAGCGTATGCGTCCGACCTGGTCTGTCCGCGTCCGGGGAGAGCGTGGGTCAAGGGTCGGGGGGGGTTGGATGACGCAGGTGGTTCCTTCGCGCCGCGTGCCGCACGGGATGGGGCGGCATGGTCCCGTGGTGGTGATCGGTGCGGGGCCGTACGGCCTGTCGGTGACCGCGCATCTGCGGGCCGCGGGGGTGGATGTACGCGTCTTCGGAGAGGTCATGGGCAGTTGGCGGCACGCCATGGCCACGGGCATGTTCTTGAAGTCGACACCGCGGGCGACGGACCTGTCGGCACCGGTGCCCGGCGGGACGCTGGCCGACTTCTGCCGGGCCGTGGGTGAGAGTGTGCTGACGGAGCTGACGCCCATCCCGTGCACGACTTTCGTCCGGTACGGCATGTGGTTCACCGAGCGGTACGTCGGTGAGGTGGAGAACATCCCCGTCCGGACCGTCGGGCGGTCGCCCACCGGCTACCGGGTCTGCCTGGCGAGCGGTGCGGAGATCGACGCGGCGGCCGTGGTCGTGGCCACGGGACTGGCCGCGCTCGCCCACATTCCTCCCCGGCTCCTTCCCCTGGCCCCGTGCGGCCCCGGGCCCGATGCCGCGCTGTCCCACACCAGCCAGCACAGCGACCTCTCGCGCTACGCGGGGCACCGCGTGGCCGTCCTCGGCGGCGGGCAGTCCGCCCTGGAGAGCGCCGCCCTCCTGCACGAAGCGGGCGCCGACGTCCGCGTTCTCGTCCGCGGTCCCCGGATTCGCTGGGGCGACACCCCAGCCCTTCGCCGTCCTGTCCTTCAGCGGCTCGTCAAGCCGTCATCACCGCTCGGCACCGGCTGGGCGCTGGCAGCCGTCTGCCATGCCCCCGGCGCGGTACGTCGTTTGCCGGCTTCCGCCCGGCTCCTGCTCCACCGGCGTGCCCTGGGGCCTTCGGGCGGCTGGTGGCTGCGCGAACGCGTCGAGGGCGTCCTGCCCGTGCACTGCTCCCGCCGCATCACCCACGCCCACCTGCGCGGCGAGCAGGCGCACCTGACGCTGGCGGGCGCGGGGGAAGGCCCGCGGAAGCTGTCCGTCGACCATCTCCTGGCCGCGACCGGCTACCGCCTCGACCTGGACGCCCTGGAGTTCCTCTCGCCGGTCCTGCGCCACCGGCTCGACCGCGTCCCCGGCTCGCGAGCCCCCCGCCTCACCGCGGCATTCGAGTCCTCCTTCCCGAGCCTGTACTTCACCGGCTCACTGGCGGCCCCCACCTTCGGGCCGATGCTCCGCTTCGTCGCCGGTACCGCCTTCGCGGCCCGCCGCATCACCGCCCACCTGACAGGGCACCCCGTCACGACGGGCCGGCGGGACGGGAGGCACCCGCGGCAGTGAGAGGATTGCGAGGGTGAGCGTAGTAACCAGTGATATCGAGAAGGCGGCCGAGGTGCTGCGCGCCGGGGGCCTGGTGGCCCTGCCGACGGAAACCGTCTACGGCCTGGGCGCCGACGCCGAGGACCCTGCCGCGGTCGGGCGGATCTTCCAGGTCAAGGGGCGCCCGCCCACACATCCGCTGATCATCCACATCGGTGGCGCGGACCAGCTGGACGAGTGGGTCGAGGAAGTGCCCGCGACCGCGCGCCTGCTCGCCGGACGCTTCTGGCCCGGGCCCCTGACGCTGGTCCTGCGGCGCGGCCGGCGGGTGCCGCTGGAAGCCACGGGTGGCCTGGAGACGGTGGCGGTGCGCGTGCCCGACCACCCCGTCGCGCTCGCCCTGCTGGCGGCCTTCGGCGGCGGCATCACGGCTCCGTCGGCCAACCGCTTCGGCTCGGTCAGCCCCACCACGGCGGACCACGTCCGGGCGGAACTCGGTGAAGGAGTCGACTTCGTACTGGACGGCGGCCCCTGCGGCGTCGGCGTCGAGTCGACCATCGTCGACGTCACGGGCGAGGCCCCGAGCATCCTGCGGCCCGGCGGAGTCACCCGCGAGGAGATCGAAGCGGTCCTGGGCCGCCCGGTCGCCCTCCCCTCCACCAGCCACGTCCGGGTACCGGGCCAGCACCCCTCCCACTACGCGCCCCGCGCGCGGGTCGTCCTGGTCGAGCCGGAGAAGGTCATCGCCGAAGCCGAGCACGCCCAGGCACTGGGACAGCAGGTGGGCGTCCTGCTTCCCCCCGCCTTCGCCGACGCTCCCGTGAAGGCCCACGCCGTCGTGACGGTCCCCGCCTCGACGACGGCCTACGCGCGCGGGCTGTACGGGTACCTGCGCGAACTCGACCGGCAAGGGTGCGACCTCATCGTCGCGTCCCTGCCGGCCGAGGAGGGCCTGGGGCTCGCGATCGCCAACCGGCTCCGCCGCGCCGCGGGCCCCCGGCTCTCCCCGTGATCACTGGCGGCCGGGGCGGTCGGGATGCGGTGGTGGCCGCCGCATCCAGGCCACGGACCGCAACAAGCCGAGCGCTGCCGTCGGCCAGGCGGTAGGAGCAGACCCACCACGGCGGCCTGGCCGGCGGCGGCCTTCTCGGCAAGGGTGCGGGAGCGGTCCAGCAGCAGGTCGACGGTGTGGGACGTGTTCCGCCAGGACCTCGTCGGGCCCCACCCGTCCGGCGACGCGGGCTGCCGGCACGCTGCGGGCCACTCGTTCGACGACGTCCCGTACGTAACCCGTGGCGGTACGCCGTCCTCCAGCGCGGCACAAACGGCTTACGCCGACGTCGTACTCAACGCTGCCCAGCGCCTCCGGCCCCACCTGGGCGTTCCCCGGACGCCGGAGCGGCCTTCGTCTGCTCATGCGCTCGACCAAGGCGCACTGATCGAGACGAAGGCCGTGAGGGTAAGCCTGTTGTCTGACGCCGGTCCCGGGGAAGCGTTCCCGCAAGCGTGACGCTTCCGGGGGGGACTTATCGTCGAGCACGCCGGGCCACGGGCTTCACCCCTCAGACACGCACAGCACCGAAAGGCCGGAGGCCGGAGGCCGGAGGCGGTGTTCTGCTCGTCGACGTGTCGTTCAGGAGTGGCGGGTGGAGCGGCGGCCGCGGAAGCGGCTGGCGGCCGTCCGGGGCGGTACCGGCGGGGCGGTGTGCCCGGTGTGACCGGGCGCAGGTCGCGGCGCGGCCGGCGGCGTACACCGCGGCCTGGGCGGCGACTCTCCGGCCGAGGTGTCCGGCGGTGGCCATGCCGACCTTGTGGACGCCGTCAGGACCCCGGTCGATGTCGGTCTGCGCGCCGGCGCCCGGTAGAAGCCGAGGCGGTTGAGGTCGTTCTCGGACGCGGTGGTGGAGTGCCGGCCGGACGCGGGCCGAGGTTGAACCGGTGCATGCCGTGCTGGGCGACCCGGACGCCGCTGAGGGCGTCGAGCCGTGCCGCGACGGTGGCGTAGCGGTATGCGGCGCCCTTGGACCGGCCCCGTGTGGAGCCCGAGGTGCAGGCGACCATGGCGAGTTCTCCGGGGTCGGGTTCCTCGAAATCCGGTGGCGGGCCCGCCTCCTGGTTTGCGGCGGAGCGGCAGCGGTCGCCCGAGCAGCCCGCCCAACCCTGGCAGTGCGCGGCCGGTGACCAGCGGCAGGCGTACGTGTCCGTGCCCCCAGCGCAGCGCCCGGCGCCCCAGGTGGGCGAGGGGTTCGCCGAGGAAGACGCCCGGGGCAGCTTCGTCGAGGCTGCGGCGCAAGCCGCCCGCGCGAGGTTTGATCAGCGCGGGCACGACGCCGAGGCTGAGCGGGGCGCAGACGGCGGTGATCATCTGGTGGGGGTCGCGGGTCATCACTATCGTCGGCGGCGTCCTCCATCACGTAGTGCCCGGCATCGGGGTAGCGATGGATGCGGGCGTGGGGGTAGCGGCGCTCCCACTCGTCGAGGACCAGCGGGGTGAAGACCGGGTCACGCATGCCCCAGCCGATGAGCAGGGGCAGTTCGGTGAGAGGGTCGACGGCGTCCGTCGCGGGGTCAAGGAGCCGCCACGCCGGGTCGTCGTCGGCGCGCGGGACGGAGCGTACGTACTCCACGACGAGTCGCCGGTGCTCGGCCTCGGCGTAAGAGCGCGGGTAGGCGCGGCGTTCGGCGGCCGGGATGGGATGGTGCACGCCGGCGCGCAGGGCGAGGGCGCCCGATGAGCGGGGAGTCGCGGAGCCATCGGATGTAGAAGGGCAGCCGGTAGCCGTCCGGCCAGCGGAAACCGACGGTGTTGAGGACCACCAGGCGGCCGACGACGCCGGGGTTGCGGCGCAGCCAGGCGAGGCCGAAGGGGACCGCCCCAGTCGTGCAGGACGAACGTCCAGTCGCGGGTGGGCAGCCCGCGCTCGACAGTCAGGCAGCTCATCAGGCTGTCTAAAGCTGCCAGTTGGGACTCGAAGCGCTGGGTGGTGCCTGCGGGAAAGCCGGGACGTGGGGAGAGCCCCAGGCCGGGCAAGTCCGGGGCGACGCACCGCTGGTGCGGGGCGAGTTCGGTGAGCAGGGTGGCGCCGGACGTAGCTGCGGACGGGTGGCCGTGCAGGAGCAGTACCGGCGCGCCGGTGCCGATGTCGACATAGTGCTGGCCGGTGGCGGGGACGCGCCGCCAGTGCTGGGCGCCTGGGTATCCAGGCAACTCGTCCCGATCCGAACCACTGAATCGCTCCCACAGACCACTTGACGTCTATAGGAGCTTACCCAGGCCCCTTCCGCAGGCCGGCCCTGCGACGGTCCGGCCCGCAGTCAGCCCTTCCGCACCATCCCCAGGGCCCCTACATGCGCCGTCGCGTCACCGCCACCGCCCTCGGTCTGGCCACCTCACGTTCCCGCCGTGCCGGGTGGTGCCAGTGACACCACGGTCATGGAATACGTCGAGGCCGCCCATCCCTACCGCTCCGCCACAGACCCGCCTGAGCCTGACGGCGCTGGTCAACCTCGGCAGCTGGCCGGGTTCGCCCCATCCTCCGGTGCTGGTCACCACACCGAACGGCGCCCATTGAGGTTTTCACTCTCCTGAGGTCCATCGAGACCAATCCGGCGGGTAAGGGGCCCAAGTTTTAGCCACATCTTTACACCTGGTGGAGTTCCCCGATTTCCATCCCTAGGCTGCTCTTGGCATGTTCCGTACACAACGGAGGGATGTTCCGGATGTTCGGGATTAGCAGGAAAGCAATCGCAAGCACTGCTGCCGCCGTCACCCTCGCTGTCACCGGGGTACTCGCCAGCACCGGCACGGCCTCGGCAGACGGCATGAATGATCACTGCCCGGAGGGCAGGGCCTGTCTGGTCTTCGCGCAGGGCGTCTACGCGGGCAAGGTGTGGGTCTTCGAGGGCTGCGGATATCACCCCGTCAACGACAAGTTCAAATTCGCCATTTCCCACGGCAACGCCTTCAAGATCTACTATCAGGGCAACTTGTGGGACTACGTAGAGCCGTGGCATCCCCGCCCTCTGGACGGACTCACCACAGCCACCCACGTTGAGATCTATTGCTGAACCAGGTACTGGGACCGCCAGTAGGTCCCGCCCTACCGATGTTCCCATTGTCAAAGGACCTTGGTCAGGCCTCGAATTGAGTGAGTGTCCGCCATTTTCACGTCGCGGATGAACGGGCCGGCGTGACGTTCCAAGGCGCCCTCGATCAGGAAGATGCCCCAGACGCGCCTGGTGGTCTTCTCAAGGCGCGGTGCAAGCTCGGCCCGCAGGCAGAAAGCCATGGGTGCCCGAGGTGGCTGCGCGGGGCAGCCACCTCAGGGATCACCTGGCACGGGTGGGCGCAGAGCGAGCTGTGCTGTCATGGTCGGCTGCCCCGGTCATCCGGTCGGGATGACGAGGAGCCGGCCTTCCGCGCTCTCGGGCAGCGAGCGGCGTACCACGGGTACCGGTGAGGCGAGTGAGGAGGCGAAGGCGGCGACCAGGTCGTGCGGGACGCTCGCGGTGAAGGTGACGCACCACAGGTAGCTCTCACCCAGCACCGGTTCGGCCCATGCCTGCCAGCCGGCCAGGTCGGGGCGGGGGTCTGCGTCGTGGACGAGGTCGGGCAGCGGCTCGAGGGAGACGCTGGAGGTGAAGGCCGGATCTGTGGCGGTGGTGGTGGTCCGGTCGATATCGCGGATCCACCCCTGGGTGGTCAGCGCCGCGAGGACCGTCTCGGGCTCGTCGAAGCCGGCGTCGGGTTCGGCGCGGGCGTCGAGGGCGAGGAGGAAGTCCGCTATCGCTTCGTGCGGGGTGCCGGTGGTGAAGTAGGCGTTCCACACGGTCATGGCACTGGCGGGGTGGGCGCGGGCGGAGATCTGCCAGGCCACGGGCAGCCCGCCGAGTTCGAAGGGGTAGCTGGCCAGGATCCACTCGGCGCCGCGCAGTTCGTCCGGGCTGACGTAGAGCAGGGTGTCGCGGGCGGTGGGCCAGTTTCTCCAGCCGGCACTGGTGAGGTGGTTGCCGATCTGCTCGGCCAAGTGGCCGTCGTCCCCGGCGAGGTGAGGGGGCTGACCCAGTACGCCGGTTCCGCGGAACCGGGGGTGGACGAGCCGAAGGAAGGGTGCGAGTTCAGGGGCGCCTCCGGAGCGTCGGGAACGTTCACCGACCGTTGTCGACGGGACGGATCGTGCCACGTCGCCTTCGCTGTGGTGCGTCGACGGGTTCCTGCCAGGTGAGCTGGACAGCGATGTCGGGCAGCAGGTGTCCGTGCTGTTCTCCGTCCGCGTCCTCGGCGATGAAGACCACCGGCGTTCCGCTCTCGTCCTGGGCTTCGATGACCTGGGCGACCTGGTGAGCCATCGGGAAGAAGGGATTGAGGGCCAAGTGGACCTTCGAGGAGCGGTCGCAGGCGGAGAGGCGGTCGATCAGCTCGCCGACCGTCATCTGCGGGGTGTGCGGGTTCAACTCGTTGCTCCCTGCGGTGGAGGTTCTGGTCGGACGGTGAAGTGACCCGGTGGCCGGTGGTGCGGTGACCTCACAGCGGGCGGGACGTGGCCAGGACGCAGGCCACGGCGGCGGCGACGACTTCAGCGGGGGTCTCAGTGTCGAAGGAGACGTGGTAGCCGGGCGCCTTGGCGGTCCCGGTGACGGAAAGGTGCCAGCCCTCGCCGTCGCTGCCGGGCCGGCCAGCGGGGAAAAGGCCGAGATAGAAGCGGCCGTCCTTGCTGCCGATGTGAACATCAGCGCGGTCGTCCACGATCAGGTCGAAGTCGTCCGACCCGAATTGGTCCGTCACGAGTTCCGGTCGTCCAGGACCCAGCCGCCACTGGCGCAGTCGCAGCGCGTCAATGCTCGTCGAGAATCCGGGGCGGGATACATCCACAGTCACAGCGAAATCACCTCTCTGACCTGCGGGTTTTTCGCTAGGTCGTCTAAGTTGACACGCCTCGCGAGCCCTGGCCAGACGTTCCGCGATCTTCCCTGTCTGCCCGAGGCGAACTGCTAGGGAGTTTCGTTTGGATCACCGGACGGACCAGAGGAAGATGCCCGCGATGTGGAGTCCGGCCAGGTAGACGGTGGAGGTCTTCTCGTAGCGGGTGGCGATGCCTCGCCACTGCTTCAGGCGGTTGATGCACCGCTCGACGGTGTTGCGCTGCTTGTAGGCCTCGCGGTCGAAGGCCGGTGGCCTGCCGCCGCGGCTGCCCCGGCGTAACCGGTGTGCGCGCTGGTCGGCGGGGACGGGGATGACTGCCCGGATGCCGCGCTTGCGCAGGTGCTCGCGGATGGCTCGGGAGGAGTACGCCTTGTCGGCCAGGACGAGGTCCGGCCTGGTGCGGGGCCGTCCTCGCCGACGGGGAACGCGCAGGCGGGCCATGACATCGGTGAAAGCGGGTGCGTCACCGGCCTGGCCCGCGGTGAGGACGAACGCCAGAGGACGGCAGCGGGCGTCGGCGGCCAGGTGGATCTTCGTGGTCAGTCCGCCGCGGGATCGGCCGATGGCGTGGCTGGCGGGTTCACCGGCCGGGGCCCCTTTGTGCGGGCCCCGGCCGCGTGCTGGTGAGCCCGCACGATCGTGGAGTCCACCGACACGGCCCACCTCAGGTCCTCGTCCGCGTCGGCCTGGGCCACCAGAGCGGTGAACACCCGCTCCCAGGTGCCGTCCACGGCCCACATCCGCAGCCGGTTGTAGACACCTCGCCAGTTGCCGTACTTCTCCGGCAGGCGGACCCACTGCGTACCGGTCTGGAACTTGTAAGCGATCGCGTCGATCACCTCACGGTGGTCCCGCCAGCGGCCACCCCGCTTCGGCGTACGGTCCGGGAGCAACGGCTCAATCCGCGCCCACTGCACATCAGTCAACGGCACACCCGGACCAACGACCGACTGATCCAAACGAAACTGCCTAGGCCACGCCGGGCCGACAGCCCTGCGAGGTCAATCCCTGCCCCCGACGTGCCAAAGAGCAAGGAAGGCGACGACGAGCGAGGCCCGTGCTCTTCCCATTGGTGTGCTTGCTCGCTAGATGGACACTTTGACCGCTACTTGGCCAGTAACGCGGTGTGAGCGGACCGGCTGGGGCCGATTGGTCAGGTGATCCCCGCAGCGGCCGTCTACAGCCGACGTTACCCGGCCGTGAGCGGCTGGCCGCAGCACGTGCAGTCCGTCGTGGACCAGTCGTCGGCCCAGCGTCAGCCAGTTCAGGATCCGTTGGCCTTGCAGGGGCAGCTGGGAGCATTGGTGGATCGGTGCCCGGGGATCGCCTTCGGTGGCCTGGTCAACGGAACGCCGTGTCCGGGCGCGGTCGAGGTGGTTCAGTCGAGAGCTGCCATGGCGAGCGGCGGCAGGCAGGCCAGTGTCCAGGCGAGGGCGTGAACGACCGCGGAGGCGACGCCCGTCCAGCTCCCGCTGCCCCAATTGTTGAAGGTGAGCAAGGCGGCCGATACGTTCCACAACGCGGCTATGGGGAGTAGGCCATAGAACATCGAGGGGCGGAAGAAGCGGTCGGCGACGGCGATCAGCGCAATCGCCGCGGCGGTCATCAGCGCCAAGGGAGCCACCATCTGTTTCCAGGACAGGAAGGCGGCGCCGTCGGCGACGTCGGCGGTCAGGGTGCCGTGGGTCAGGGTGACGATGGTGCCGTCGTAGGTGTTGACGGCGACGCGAGTGCCGGGCCGGGTGCCGTTGTAGAACGACTCCTTGACGTTCCAGGTCTTGTGCCGGCCGCCGACGGCGACGGTAACGGTGTAGGAGGTGGCGTCGGCGTCGGACTTCTCGGCTCTGTCGGTGACGGTTCCGGTCTGCTGCGTCAGGCAGTCGCCGGTCTCCGCCCGGCTGATCCGGGCCGCCGTGCACAGCGCGGCGTGGGTGTAGGCGAACCGCTGGATGTGCGCGGCGGCGAACGCCGCGCCGGCGGCTGCGACGAGCAGGAGGGCGAACGCCCACGCCACGAGTCTCGTCCGCTCCGGCCGGCTCCGGCCCTGGTCCGGACGTGGCCGTCGGCGCTTCCGGGTGCGGACCGGTTGCGGCGTCCTGCCATGAGGGGCCGGAACCGGACGTAGCGCCGGTGCGGCGGTCGCGGTGGTGTGGGTGGTTGCCCCCTCGGCAACCGAAGGCTGGAGCTGCGCCGGGACCAACTCTGCGGGGTTGTGGGCATTCTCCCCGTCGTGCGTGGACGGCGGCGGGGTGAAGGCGACCGGGCCGGAGGGCGTCTCCTGGAGCAGGGTGATGAGCCGTCTGTACAGAACCTCGATCTCGGTACGCAGCTCGGTGGCGCGTTGCTCGGCTCGGGCGGCGTCCTGGTCGGCGTCGCTGACGAGCCGGGCCGCGGCCGCGAGTTGCGTGTCGGCGTCGGAGAGGCGGCCGGCGAGTTCGTCGGCGCGTGCGGCTTCGGCAGTGGCCTTCTCCTCGGCCTCCCGACGGCCCTCCTCGGCTTCGGTGAGGCGGGAATGCAGAGTGCGGATCAGCATGTCCTGCTCGGCCAGGGCGCGCCGCAGTCGGTCGGCATCGTCCCGCGCTTCCCGCAACTGGCTGGTCAGCTCTTCGTCGCGGGCGTGTCCGTCGGCGAGGGCCTGGCACAGCTTCTTCTCCGCGGCCGCCAGGGCTGTCCGCAGGGTGTCGCATGCGTCCTCCAGCTCCGCGATCCGGCGGCCGTCGGGTGACCGGTGGCGCCTGACGTCCCGCTCCAGACGTCGCAGCGTGCGTACCTTCTCTTCGGCCAACGGGTGTCCGAAAAGGCGAGTTGTTCGACGAAGGCCGACAGGAGGTCGCAGGGCATGATGCGCCGGCCGGTGAAATAGCGGGACAACGTGCCGGCGTCGATGTGCATCGCGGCGGCCAGGTCCCGCTGATGTACTCCGTCCTTCTTGCAGGGCGCGAACGCCAAACCGAGGGCTTCGGTGTACTTGGCGATGGCCGCCCGCAGCGCGGCGCCGCCCGTCGCGGGGGCGCCGGTCGCATCCTGGTCCTGGGGCTCGGGCGTCGGCTCTTCGTCCACAGGGGCCTGTCTCCTCCAATGCGGCTGTCCGTGGTGATGATGTGGATGGTGACACCGTCCCGCCTGCACGTTGCCAACTTCCGGCAAGCCGCCAGTTGCCGTTCCCGCAATCCTCCCCAACTGCCACCGTCGAACTCGGACCACCGGGCACCGGGCCCGGTGGCACACCCCCGTCCGGGAGGCCCACGTTGAGGACCACTGTCACCGTCCGCACCGCTGTCGTTCTCCTGCTGACCGTGCTGACCGCCACGGCCGCCGGTGTCCTGGTCGCCCTGGCCGGTGCCACCCCCGCTGAAGCCGCCCTCGCCGCGGGCGCGGCGATCGCCACGGCCTTGCCGTTCTTCGACGCCCTCATCGACGAGTGACCCGGCATCGCGGCCAGGAGTAAGGAGTACTGCGGCCGGCTGTCCGGTGGACGTCCCTTACGTCTGGTCCTGCTCGCCACCTACCTGTGCGGGCCGGCTTGGCCCCGAGCCGGACCCGCGCTGGTCAGATGGCTCGGGGTCGCGATGTATCCGACCTCGGAGGTGATCAGGCAGACCCTGGCCCTCATCAGCAGCCGTGCAACGGGCGCGGACCTCATCGTGGAGCACCTCCTCCCGACCCGACTTCGCTGTGAGACCCCTCGGCCCCGATGAAACACCGCTTACCCGGCGAATCAGTAGCGTGCGCTTCAGCAGCGGCCCATCACCGGCTGATGATTCCTTCAAGCTGGGCGGGAACGTCTCCGGTCACGTAGCCGGGGGCCGGAGGAGAAAGGTGCAGATCCCAAAGGCAAGGAAGCCGAGAAATGCCAGCGTGGTAACTGCCATCACGATACCGGCCGGCAGTGAAGATCCCGGCCGGGCGTAGTTCGTGTACATGGCGGAGGCGGCCGTCGCGGCGGCGCAGAAGCAGAAGGTGATGAATGCCATCCAGCGTACCTTGGACCTCGGGATCGAGAGACGGTCTGTCGTAGCGCGCCAGCGGTGAGCGAAAAAGCCTGCCACTCCCCATATCGCAAGGACTGTCAGGTAGGAGCTCACCGTGAACCTGACCGGCAAGGGCGTGCTTCCCTCGTACTGAACGTGCAGGTATGCCTCCAGCGGGCCCTGGATACCGGTGAAGGCCAGCAACGGGAAGAACTGACTCAGCATCCGGCGCGTGTACCGGGCCGCAGCGCTTGTCGAGAAAAGCGTTTCGAGCAGCAGAACGATAAAGAGAGTGAGCAGTAGAGCGGAGTACGCGAGAGCGGTGCCGGAGAGCAAGCCGCCAAGGAGCCCTTTGAACACGTCACCGGACGTTGCCATGATCGAGCCGTATGAGACCGCCGTGATACTGAGAGAGAAGAAGGAGAAAACCCCGACGGTGAGGGCCCCATCCGACTCTCCGCCATCGTTACGGTGCTCCCTCGGCAGGGACAGCACAACGATCACGGCAGTGAATGCGAAACCGGCGAGAATGGCCGCGAAGTTCGAATAGAGCATCAAGGTGTCGCGGATGGCCGAGGCGTCCGAACGGCAGGAGGTGAGGTGACCACTCACCCAGTCGAACCCATGATGCGCCCTCAAAGGGAGGGAATCACCAAAGCTTCACAATGGTGTGCTGGCGAAAGGCCGGGCACTCCCCGTCAAGCCCCCCTGCCCGCACAGCCTCTGGTGCGAACCACTCCAAGCCGGGGAACGCACTCATTATCTCTGGGGAGTCAGGGTAGTGGTGGCTTCGTTGTACACCAGGGAGGCGGTAGAGATTGATTCCGCTGATGCTTAGGCGCCTGGCGACGGCGGTGACGGCCTCGGCGTCGTGTCGGGACAGGGCGACGACGAGCACGTCGACGTCGACTGCAGGGACCCGGCCGCCGTGGTTGCCGTTTGCGGCGGCGGTGTCCAGGCTGGTGAGGGGGCTTCGTGGATGAACTCGGCCTGGACAGCGCCGCATCCGCGTGCACTGCCCAGCCCCCTCACATACCACCCCATGTGCGCCGACGCCCAAGCGGATGCCCCGGGGGTTTTCCCCACTTCGTATTGGCCTGCTGTCCGGATCGTCTTCGCGTGCTTTGGCGGCCAGCCTGTAAGGGATCGATTTGATTATCCGGCCCGGCCCGGCCGGGCTCGTGTGAGGAGAGATTTGTGCCCCATTTCGACGACGCGCCACGGCGTTCCGGTCGATCCCTGCTTCGGCGGGGCCGGTGGGCGATTCCCGTGGCCGCCGTAGTGGCTGCGCTGGGGGCCGCAACCGTGGTCTGCTCGCTGCCGGCGCAGGCCAGGGGACGCGGTGATGTCGTGCAGCAAGGCATGGACAACCTGGTGGACAGGGACGGCTACCCTGCGGTCCTGTCCTCCGTGCGTGATCGCGGCGGAAGAGTCCATGACTACACCGCCGGTGTGGCGGATCTGAAGAGCCGGGCGAAGGTGCCGGCCGACGGGCGGGTGCGTGCCGGGAGCAACACCAAGCCGTTCACGGCCGTCCTTGTGCTGCAACTGGTCGGCGAGGGCAGGGTCGGGCTCGATGCGCCCATCGAGAAGTACCTGCCGGGCCTGGTTCGTGGAGAAGGGATCGACGGGCGCAAGATCACGGTGCGGCAGTTGCTGCAGCAGACCAGCGGCCTGCCCAACTACACCGCGTACATAGGTGACCATTATGAGAAGGACCGGCATACCTATCTCCAGCCCCGTGAGCTGCTCGATCTGGCTCTGGCTCACAAGGCGCGGTTCGCGCCCGGCACCGGCTGGGAGTACAGCAACACCAACTACCTTCTGGCCGGGCTGATCGTGGAGAAGGTCAGTGGCCGGCCGCTGAGCAAGGAGATGACCCGGCGTGTGATCCGGCCTGCCGGGCTGCGGCACACCTACTTCCCTGATGTGGGGGAGGAGGGCATTCGCGGGGCGCACCCTCAGGGCTACCGGGCGACGAAGCAGGACGGGCCGCTGGAGGACATCACGGTGATGGAGCCGTCCTGGGCCTGGGCGGCCGGTCAGCTGGTCTCCACACCGAGCGATCTGAACCGCTTCTTCACCGCGTTGTTCGGCGGCAAGCTCCTTAAGCGGGAGCAGCTGGTCGAGATGCGCAAGACGGTCAGGACCACCGGTATGTGGCCTGGGGCCAGGTACGGGCTCGGCGTGGTGAGCACGCCGCTGAGCTGTGGCGGCCTGGTGTGGGGGCACGGCGGTGACATCGCCGGCTATGAGACCCGAGGCGGGGTGACCGACGACGGGCGGGCTGTCACGGTCGCGGTCACCGCGAATCCCCCGTCCGGGCCCCGCGGCCAAGGTCCCGCCGATGTCCTTTCCCTCGTCGACACCGCCCTGTGCAAGTAAGCCCCGGCGGCGGTGGCCGGTGCGGAGTGCGCCGGCCGCCGCCCCGCGGCCGTGGCCGCGGCATCGGCGAGAGGGGCCGCCTGGTTTGGTTCTCCGCCGCCCGCCACGACCGCATCCTGGGCCACCTGCGCGCCGCTGGCCTCGTGAACCTCGGCTTCTGCGGGCTGGTCAACGACGTACTCGACCCCGTGATGGTCACCGGCTTCCACGCCGGCCGCACCCACAAGCTCGCTCCTGGTGAGAGGTAAGCCAACCGGGTCCTCGCCGTCGGACGTGCACCAGTCGACACGGCTTCGCCCATCTCAAGAACTGGCGAACGCTCACCAGACTCCGTACTGGTCCCGCTCGCGCGACGCGTCTCCTGCGCGCTCTGCTGGTTCTGGCGAACGTCGAAGTCGATCGCTGACGCGGCTTTGGGCCACCTACACGTTTCGAACGTGTAGGGCGGGTGTGGCACTGCCGGCTGGTCTCGGTGCGTGGCTCCGGTGGGTCCGTGCGGTCGAACCTCAGGCTTTCTGGGTGCGGTTCTTTGCCGGGAGCAGGTAGCTGAGGACGAAGGTTGCGGTGAGGAGGGCGATGCTGATCCACATGGTGGTGGCGAAGGCCGGTCCCGCGTCGTGGGGCTGCTGGTGTGTGCGGTCGGGCTGAGGGCGGAAGTAGAGGGTTCCGAAGAGAGCGACGCCGAGGGATGCGGCGAGTTGGATGACCGTGTTGAACAGGCCGGATCCGCTGCCCGCGTGCTGGGCGGGGACGTCTTGGAGGGTGAACTGGGCCAGCGGGGCGACGGCCAGTCCGGCGCCGGTGCCGGCGATGAACACGCCCGGGATGAAGGCAGCCCAGGGCGTGTGGACGGTTGCCGAGTGCGCACCCCACGCGAGCACGCCCAGGCCGAGGACCATGACGGTGACGCCGATCTGGACGGTGGCGCGACCGATGCGGGGCAGCAAGACCGTGGCGCCGAGGGTCGCGAAAGCCGCGTTGGCCACGGGCCAGGCCAGCATCAGCACACCGACCGTCAGCGGAGAGTGGCCGAGGGCCGCCTGGAGGAGCTGGAGGAGGGTGAAGAAGAAGCCCATCATCGGCAGGAAGATCAGGAATTCGACCAGCAGGCCGCCGGCGACGGAGCGGATGCGCAGCAGCGAGACTTCCACCAGCGGTGAGCGGTGCTGGTCGGACAGGCGGCGCTGGTAACGGTAGAAGGCGGCCAGGACGATCACGCCAAGGGCGATGGCGCCATAGGCCCAGGCGGGCCATTCCCCGCGGTCGCTGGCGATGGTGAGCGGGTAGAGCACGAGCAGCAGTCCCAGGGCGGACAGGGCGACGCCGGGCAGGTCGAGGCGGGGCCGGGTGACGGCTCGGCCTTCGGGCAGGATGCGCCATGCGGCAATGACGGCCAGGACGCCGACGGGGACGTTGATCCAGAACACGCCGCGCCAGCCGAGCAGGCCGGATTCCAGCAGCAGGGCACCGAGGACCGGCCCGAGAGCGGCGGCGAGGCTGGAGAGGGAGGAGAACGCGGCCATCGCCCGGCCCCGCTCCTGCGGCGCGTACAGCAGCTGGATCTGGGCGAGGACTTGGGGGATCATCGCCGCGCCGAAGACACCCTGCACGACGCGGGCGGCGATGAGCAGGCCCGGGGTGGGGGCGGCTCCGCACAGAGCGGAGGCGGCGGTGAAGCCGGCCATGCCGATAAGGAAGACGCGCTTGCAGCCGTACAGGTCGCCCAGGCGGGCGCCCGTGATGACGACCAGAGCGAAGGCCAGGGTGTAGCCGGCCAGCACCCACTCGCTCTGGGCAGGGGATGCGGCCAGGTCGGTGCGGATGGCGGGCAGGGCGATGTTGGCGATGGTCGCGTCCAGAAGATCCATGAACGCGGCCAGCAAAACGATGACGAGCGTGACGGTGCGCCAGCGGCCGGTAGGAACGGTCCGGGCCGTATCGGTGCGGGTGGTGGACAACACGGGTGCCCTTCGGTACGTGCGGAAAGGATCAGCGGCGTGCGCGGCAGTCCCACGGTGCATGAGGACGGCGGCGAAGTGGTGGAGCAGCCCCGGGCGAGGGGCTGCTCCACCACCCGCCCGCG